>JARYLX010000128.1 GCA_029907415.1 Melioribacter sp. | reverse complement strand
GATGGAACCCAGTATAAATAAGTCTGAACCAAAAACTAAACCTAATAATCCAAATATTACAAATAAAACAGAAATGAAAACTGAGTATTTAATTTTAACCGCTTCTGCTAATTCATTTTGATTATCCTTTTTAGAAAGATAAATTGAAATAACTATATAAAGAATAAGAAGTAAAATAAATGTCAATCCAGAGATAAAGGAAATGTGTCCTGAAATTACAAATATTGTAAAAATTAAACTTACAAAAATCATAAATGGTATTTCACGTTTAACAGCAGAAGATTGAACAATAACTGGTTTAATGATTGCAGATAGTCCTAATATCAATGCAATATTTGCGATATTTGAACCTACTACATTTCCAATAGATATAGCACTATTGCCTTTTAATGCAGCTTGTATACTTACAACAAGTTCAGGACTACTAGTTCCAAATGCAACTACAGTTAGTCCAACTACTAAAGGAGTTAATCCTAAACCCAATGCTAACGAAGAAGAACCTCTTACAAGAAGTTCACCACCAATAAACAGAAGTAAAAGTCCAAAGAACAGTAAGAAAAATATTTCCACGATTCCCCTTTCTAGTTTGTGAATTTAATTTATAAACTTTATCATTTCTTCTTGCTAATGAAACTAATTTGAATTGTAATCTCATCACCTCTAGTCAAAAATTTTATCATTTTCATTTACTTTATATTATAAATTTTTCTATAATTATTTCTGTTGTTTCACCTGTAATTTAATTTATTCTAAGGGTTCCTAATTCGATTAGTATAAGAACAACATTTTTCTTTTTCTTATTTTAAAATTTTATGTGATAAATGCGAAAATTTGATTTCAAAATTAATTAGAAAGCTTCAACAAAACATAATATAATTAATATTTATGATCGATTTTATGAAAAGTAATAAAGAATTTAATAAAAAATTCAAATTTTCGATTGTTTCATTTTTTGCACCGTTAACGAAATCGCAACTTTATCAACAGTCTAAAAATGGAATGCCAATAATTTTTCGCTGCTAAGTTATTACCTCTTAGATGAATTCCCATCATTGGTAAGTAAAATTTATGCAGTTTGTTTACTAACTTGTTGTTTTTAAAAATCGTATACTGTTCTATACTGGATTCTTCGCACCTTAAACATAATTTGTTACTCTAAATTAAATTGTGCATCTTCATCATTAAATTTGAAATGTATTTCTTGCTTGAATATATCAATAGTTTGTATCAGGTTATAACGGTTTGGGTACATTATTATTCACAACATCACGGATAAAATTGGTATTTATATTTGATACAAAGCATTGATGAATTCAAACTCACTGTGGTTAATGCTTTTAATATTGCTATAGGAGTTTCTACTTTAGTGAAATTGCTTTTTCCAAAAGGATAGATTCTAAAAACTTAAAAGCCTTGTAAGTTATAGTCTTACAAGGCTTTATTAAGTGAGCGCGGGCGGGCTCGAATTTACTCGCCTTTGGAGGGACACCGACCCTAATGATTAAAAGGCTTTTAATGTAAATTTAGAAACAAAAAATCCTGCTTGATATGCAGGATTCTTATTAGTTGGTGAGCGCGGGTGGGCTCGAATTTACCCGCCTTTGGAGGGACACCGACCCTAATGATTAAAAGGCTTTTAAATGTAAATTTAGAAACAAAAAATCCTGCTTGATATGCAGGATTCTTATTAGTTGGTGAGCGCGGGTGGGCTCGAACCACCGACCCTTTGCTTAAAAGGCAAATGCTCTACCCCTGAGCTACGCGCCCATATCTTAAATTTCGAGGCACAAATATAATTTTTACTAATAAATTTTCCAAACCTTTATAGGATAATTACTGAAAAATCTTTCGTATTAAATAAAAACTTCAGGTTGTTTTAAAAAAGAGAATGAATATTATTAATTTTTATTTTTTATCATATTTCTCTTTATTCAATTGCAAAGCAAAAAGCTTTTCTTCTTTTTTAATTTGCTTTAAAGATTGTTAAAATTAATTCGATAATTATATAGTAGATAATACTATATAGTGGTGAGCTATGCTCAAAATTAATATTTATTAAGTTAGGAGACTTCTTTAAATGTATAAATTACTACTAATTCTAGCTATCACTTATACAATTCAAGCGCAATCAAATAATTATAAAGAATTGACATTAGAAGATTGTATAAAGTTAGCTTTAGAAAAAAACAAGCAAAAGGAAATTTCTAAATTGGCAATTAAGAGAAGTGAAGCACAGATAAAGCAAGCAAAATCTATAAAGTATCCACAATTTGAAATTTCTTCGTTTGCTTTTGTAAGTGATGAAGATTTTACATTTACTCAGCCTCCTCTCAAAATTCAGATGCCACCAATAAATATGGGTACATTTTCTTTACCATTTTCTTCAATCGAAATTCCACCTCAAAAATTTTCAGTTGCGGAAAATAAAAGTATACTTTCAGAAGCTTCTCTAATTTATCCATTATATACAGGTGGGAAAATTAATTCTGTTATTGAACAAGCAAAATTAGGATTGTCTATAGCTAAGAGCGACTTAGAATTAACAGAAAGTGAAATAAAGTATAATGTTAAAAAAGCATTTTATTCAGTTGTGATGGCACAGAAAGTAAGTAATATTTTTAATGATGCACTAATTAGATTCGAAACCACTTATAAACTTACAGAAAGTTTATATAATGCCGGCTCAGAAAATGTGAACAAACTTGATTACCTAAAAATCAAAATGGCATATGAAACATTTAAAGGCTTGAATGAAACTATTTCATCAAATTTGAAAACTGCATTATCTGCACTGAAGTTTTTTATTAGTATTGATTCAAATGAAGAATTAACCATAATACCACCATTGAACGACTATGATAATGATGTAATAGAGAAATATTTAGAATCAGAATTACTAACTGAATTAAATATAAATATGCAGAAGATTAATAATGCTATAAAGGCATTTGAATATAAAGTAAAAGAAGCTAAAAGCGATTACTATCCATCTTTTGCATTGATAAGTAGTTATAGAAGATTGGACAATCATTATCAATATGGATTCTTTACAGAAGAGAATAGAAATATTTTATCAGTAGGAATAGGAATTAAATGGTCATTATTTAATGGTTTTAGAACTGAAGGCAAAGTTGAGGAAATGAAAGCAGAATTATCAAAGTACCAAACACAAAAATTATATTTGAACGAAGCATTGAAGTTTCAAAAAGAAAAATTATTAAATGAATTAAGAGCCGTAAATAATCAAGTTGAATCGGCAAAAGCAGCAATGGAAACAGCAACTGAATACAGAGAATTGCAGTTAAAAGCATATATGAATGATATGGGTTCGGTGTCCGATTTTATTCAAGCTCAATTGTATGAATCATTCCTGAGTGCGCAATATGAATACACACAATTCAATCGAATTTGTACAATTTTGGAATTGGAAAAAATTTTTGGAGATATTAAATAAACAAATGTGATATTCTCTTTAAACGAATAAAAATATATATGCAATCAATTAATAAAAGAGTGATCATATTTTTATTTTTAATAATTCTTGGTTATTATGAAATTACTGCACTGACACAGCCCGACACCGTTAGATGGGGATTTTATTTTACTTCTGTAGATGAGGTTGTAGCAAGAAAAATAGGCGAGTCATTAAGATACTGGGTGGAATTTATTAAAAATAAATCTAATGATAAAAGAGTTCAGGAAGCAGTTTTTATAAGTAGACGTTATACTTCCATAGCAGATTTTTTACAAGATGTGCGTAAAAACAAAATCGAAGTAATAAGCTTTCCTTCGTTAACTTATTTTAAAAGTGGCATAAATGATTATTTTTATCCAGCACTTACAATTTCAAAATCACAAGAAAGTAAGTATGAAAAGTATTTAATAATTAGTAGTGAAAAAGCAGAAAACAATATTGAAAAATTAAAAAATGCAGAACTTTATACTCCTAAGTTATATACAGACGAGCTGCTTGTTACCTGGATAAAATCAAAATTTAACATTAATAATTCTTCAAAGAAAAACAAGATTAAAATAATAAAAACAACAAAAACAGAAATTCAACTAATCATCTCAGTCTTCTTTAATACAATTAACTATGCTGTTGTTTCAGAAGCCTCATTTCAATTGGCTAAAGAATTAAATCCGCAGATAAAGAATAAAGTAAAGGTGTTAAGTGTTTCCCCAGACTTTCTTTATATAATAATTTCATTTAATAAAAAGATTAAAGAATATGTTGCTGAAAAAATTATGGAGCTGTGCTTAAATATCCATAAGTCAGTAGAAGGCAGACAAATATTAAATCTGATACAGGCAGAAAGATTTTTTTCAATTAATGAATCGGATTTAGATGAAACAAAAAAATTAGTAAAGTTTAATCAAACCAAAATTAATTAGAGCTGCGATTAAAGATGAAATGTTATTATAACATATTGGCTCTTACTTTATTAGTTTTTGGTTTAATTTCGAATATCACAATTGCGCAAAATAGACAGGATACACTTTATTGGGGTCTTTATTTTCCAGAAGTAAATAGAAACTATGTTGAAAAAATTTATAAGTCCTGGAATGCATGGATGGATTTATTTAAGAGTAAGTCTACAAATAAAAATGTAAAGGGAGGTAAATTTATAGCAGTTCAGTATAATTCATTTGAAAAATTAATGACCGACATAATGAATAACAAAATTGATGTACTTACATTATTTACAACAGATTATTTTAATTATGGATTGGATAAATATTTTTACCCGATTCTTACAACTTCAAAATCATTAGAAAATAAACTTCTGAGATATGTAATAATTTGTAATACACAGAAAAGCGGTGATTTAAATTCTGTCGATAATATTGAATTTAACTTGCCCGAATCAGATAATAGTAATTTAATGTCTATCTGGGTAAAATCAAAGATTGGTAATAAAAAATTTTCTCGATGGAAAAATGTTAAAATTACCAAGTTGTCAAAAACAGAAAGTCAGTTAATATACTCAGTCTTTTTTAATACAATAAATTATGCTGTTGTTTCTGATGCTTCACTTTATGTTGCTATGGAATTAAATCCACAAATAAAAAGTAAAGTTAAGATTATTGATATATCACCTGACTTAATAAATTTTCTTATTGTAGTTAGAAAAGAATATGATAAAGGGAATACTAATACAATAATTGATGTTTGTTCAAATCTTCATAAATCTGTAGAAGGCAAACAAATATTAAATTTAGCTCAAGCAGCTCGATTTGTACCAATTGTTCCCCTCGATTTACAAGAAACTGAAAAATTAGTAAAACAAGTAAAATGAAATTTTTATAAACAAACGACTTTTTAAAATGAGGACCTTTAAAGAAAAATTAACAATATTACTTTTTGTTTGCTTAATAAGCAGTAATATGCAATATGCACAATCAGATAAAACCATACTGAGATGGGCACTATATTTCCCTACTATAGAACAAAATTACATGAAACAAATTAATGAATCATGGGACTACTGGTCAAAGTTGTTTATAAAAAAATTAAATAACCAAGGTCTTGAAGGCGGAAAATTTTCTGTTCAACAATATTATTCTAAAACTCAATTATTAGAAGATATTAAGAATAATAAAATTGATGCTATAGCATTATTTTCAATTCATTATGTAAATGAGGGCTTTGATAAATTTTTCTATCCTGTTTTTACCTCTTCAAAGTCATTAGAAGAAAAATTTCAAAGATATATTATAATCTGCAATGTAGAAAACCAATTAAGTAATATTAATAACGCAGAACTGCATATACCAAAATCAAGTGAAAGTGACCTTATGGATATTTGGGTTAAATCAAGATTTGGTGTAGATAAGTCTGCTAATGGAATTGTTTTTGTTAAATCGCCCAAAAATGAAATTCAATTAATTAATGCCATTTTCTTTGGTTCTATAAAATATGCAGTAGTAACTGAAGCATCTTTTTCGGTGGCTAAAGAATTAAATCCCCAGATAAAAAACAAAATTAAAGTAATTGATACATCAACGGGTTTAATAAATCTTATCATTGCTTTAAGAAAGGGATATAATAAAGATTTTGAAAACATAATTTTAGATATAAGCCTGAACTTTCATAATTCTACTGAAGGTAGACAGATACTAAATCTTGCACAGGCTGCACGTTTTGTCGCTATTAATAATTCTGATTTATCGGAAACAATAAAACTTTTAAAATCAGTAAAAAAAAGATTACCATAAAAAGTTAGTTTTGATAAAGTTGAAGAAAGATTTTAAAATATTGTTGATAATTATAACATCATTTATTTTAATAATTAATTTATGTTTAGCACAAAACAAGCAATCAAAAGCAATACTCGGATTTTATTCACCTGATATTAATTCATCAGGCAGTATTGTTAAGGAATCCTTCAGCCAGTGGGTAGAAGAAATTAGAAAGTTGTCAACTTATAAACCTTTCAAGACACTAATTGTAGAACCTCATTTTTATAACACTCCAGATGAACTTTATAAAGATGTTTATAATAATTCTCTTGATATTATTAATATAAGTTCATGGGACTATTATAAACTAAAATTTACAAATAGACTAAAACCTATCTTAGTAGCAAGTTCCAATGAAAAAGAAAAGAAGGAAAGATTTTACCTTATCAAACATATTAGTAATCCTGTTGAAAATGTTGAACAGCTGATAAATCAAAAAATAGTTTTGCCCAAATTTAATTCCGTTCAATTAGCTAAAAGCTGGCTGCAAGTTGAATTATATGATAAATTAGGGAAGAAAAAATATAGAACAATTAAAATTGTCGAATCAAGAAATAATGACAATTATGAGTTATACTCTGTTTTCTTCAAAAGAATTGACTATGCAGTAATAAGAGAAAGTTCCTATCTAACAGCCGCGGAATTAAATCCACAACTAAGAAAGCAAATATCTATTCTTGCTAAGTCGTCAGGATATATATATTATTTTGCTGCGGCAAGGAGAAATTTTGATGAAGAATTATGTAATGAAATAAAAAAGGTTGGTATGAACCTTCATACTTCAGTTGCAGGGAAACAAATATTAAATTTAATGAGAGGGGCTAGGATATTTCCTATTTCTGAGGAAGATTTAAGAGAATCAAAGGAATTATTTAATAAGTACAATATTATTTTTAATAATTATTAATGAAATGAATAAAAAATTAAAAATATCAAAGGCTTATATTTCCTACGTCTGGACGCTAATAAAAAGGTGGTTTAATAGTATTACAGCAAGAATTACATTGCTCTCATGGTCAATATTATTAATTTCTACAATAATTTATGCTTTTTTCTATTACATCAATCAAAAAAATGTAATTCAACAAAGGATGCGCTTTGAAGCAAAAGATATTGCTGAATCAATCATTCAAGCAGAAGGATCAACATTATTTACAGAAGATTATGGCGGCATTATTGATTTTTGTACTCAACTTATTTCAAGTTCACAATCATTAGATTTTATTATTCTTTCCAAAAGTTCAGGGTTATCATTGATATTTGATAGAAATGGGTGGCGTTTTGAAGAATTAAAAGAACAGTCAATAAGACCTACGGAAAAAGAATCAGAACAAATAGCATTCATAAAATTATTTAATAAAGAAAATTATTTGTTCAGTAAGCCATTTATATATACAGGTATTAATTGGGGTTATATTCATATAGGTATCTCTCTTGATTCATATAATAAAGCAATGGAAAATTTATTCTCGAGAATGATGCTTTTCTCAACTATCTTCATTATACTGGGTTCTTTAGTTGCATTTCGATTTTCTCAAATGATTACAAAGCCGATTGGAGAATTAGTAAGTACAACATATGAGGTGGAAAGAGGTAATCTAAATGTTCAGGTTAAAGTTGAACGAGATGACGAAATAGGATTTTTGGCAAAATCATTTAACTTAATGATTGATTCTCTTAGAAGAAGTACAGAGCTTCTGGAATCAAAAATTAAAGAAAGAACTTATGAGTTGGAACAATCGAACCAAATGCTTATTGCTGAAATAAATGAAAGAAGAAAAACTGAAGATATGTTGAAAAAATATACAATTAAACTTGAGACATTAGAAGAAATTTATAAGGGAATTATTAATGCTAATTCTCCTTATGAAGTATTTCGTAATACAACGGATTTAATTTATAGAAAGATTATTCAGTTTACGATGGCAGAACTTTCATTTTTTGATAATGAAAGAAAAAAAGTACTTGT
>JARYLX010000127.1 GCA_029907415.1 Melioribacter sp. | reverse complement strand
GGAACATGTGATGGATGTCAATCCCTTTGATATTAGTCAAACTGCTGATGCATATTATGCTGCTTTAAATCAGAATTCTGATCTAAAATTAAAGAATTGGAAAGCTTTAAAAGAAATTGCAGCTAAAAACAAAATTTTCAAAAACTATATTGGTTTAGGTTATTACCCAACAATTACACCGGGAGTAATTAAAAGAAATATTCTTGAAAATCCAGGCTGGTATACTCAGTATACTCCATATCAAGCGGAAATTTCTCAAGGCAGACTTGAAGCATTACTAAATTTTCAAACTATGGTAATTGATTTAACTAAAATGCAAATTGCTAATGCTTCACTTCTCGATGAAGGTACTGCAGCTGCCGAGGCAATGTCGATGCTTTTTAATTCAAGAAAGTCAAATAAAAAAAATTCTAATGTGTTCTTTGTTTCTGATGAAGTATTTCCACAGACAATTGATGTCCTTAAAACCCGCAGTGCACCTTTAGGTATAGAATTAAAAATTGGCAATATTCATGAAATTGAATTAACAGATAATATTTTTGGAATTCTTGTTCAATATCCAGCTGTAGATGGCGAAGTCTATGATTATTCAAAACTTTTTGAAGAAGCAGAATCAAAAGGAATTTATAAGGTAGTTGCAGCAGATTTACTAAGTCTTGCTATTCTTACACCTCCCGGAGAATTTGGTGCTGATGCTGTTGTAGGTTCTACCCAAAGATTTGGTGTACCAATGGGATTTGGAGGACCACATGCTGCTTATTTTGCAGCCAAAGAAGAATTTAAGAGACAAATTCCTGGAAGAATTATTGGTGTATCAATAGATTCACATGGTAAAGCTGCATTAAGAATGGCACTTCAAACAAGAGAACAGCATATCAAAAGAGAACATGCAACAAGCAATATATGTACTGCTCAAGTCTTGCTGGCAATAATGGCTGGAATGTATGCTGCCTATCATGGTCCGAAAGGCATTAAAGCAATAGCAGAAAGAATTCATAAGCTTGCATCGTTACTTGATAGTGGTTTATTCAAATTAGGGATTAATCAGGTTAACAAAAATTATTTTGATACATTGAAAATTATTTTAAAATCTGCTGAAGAATTAGAAAGAGTAAAAACATTAGCACTAAAAAATAAAATCAACTTTAGATACATCAACCCTGTAACAATAGGAATCTCTTTTAGTGAAGTTGATACCTTTGAAGATGTTAAAATAATTTTAAAAATCTTTTCTGAAGCATTAAATAAAAAATATCACGATGATATTCTTGATTTAGATTATTACAAAGAATTCCCGGAAACTTTAAAAAGAAAAAGTTCTTATCTGACCCATCCAGTATTTAATTCTTATTACTCAGAAACTGAAATGATGCGCTATATTAAAAATCTCGAAAGAAAAGATTTATCATTAACAACTTCAATGATATCACTTGGTTCATGCACAATGAAATTAAATGCTGCTTCAGAATTATTTGCAATCTCATGGGATGAATTTTCAAATCTTCATCCATTTGCACCCTTAAATCAAGCCGAAGGATATTTACAAATATTTAAAGAACTTGAAGAAGATTTGAAAAAAATCACTGGTTTTGATGCAGTTTCACTTCAACCTAATTCAGGTGCACAGGGTGAATTTACTGGTTTGATGGTAATTCGAGCATATCATCACAGTCGAGGAGATACAAACAGAAATGTTGTTCTTATACCATCTTCGGCACATGGAACAAATCCTGCAAGCGCTGTAATGGCAGGAAATAAAGTTGTTGTTGTAAAATGTGATGAAAATGGAAATATTGATGTGAATGATTTAAAACAAAAAGCAGAACAATACAAAGAAAATTTATCTGCTCTAATGGTAACTTATCCTTCAACTCATGGAGTATTTGAAGAACATATTAAGGAAATATGTGAAATAATTCATAAAAATGGTGGACTTGTTTATATGGACGGTGCAAATTTAAATGCGCAGGTTGGTTTAACAAATCCAGCATTTATTGGCGCTGATGTTTGTCACTTAAATCTACACAAAACTTTTGCAATACCTCACGGAGGGGGCGGACCAGGAGCTGGACCGATTGCTGTTGCGAAACATCTTGAACCATTTTTACCAGGTCATCCCTTAGTAAAAGTTGGCGGAGAGAAATCCATTACAGCTGTAGCTTCAGCTCCATGGGGTAGTGCAAATATTCTTTTAATATCATATGCTTACATAAAAATGATGGGAGCAGAAGGACTTACAAAAGCATCCAAGGTTGCAATTCTAAATGCAAATTACATCAAAGCAAAATTAGAAAATTTATATCCCGTACTATACAAAGGGAAAAACGGTTATGTAGCTCATGAACTAATTTTTGATACAAGAAAATTTAAGCAAACTGCAAATATTGATGTCGATGATATTGCTAAACGATTAATGGATTATGGTTATCATGCTCCTACTGTTTCTTTCCCAGTCCCGGGTACATTAATGGTAGAACCAACAGAAAGTGAATCATTAAAAGAACTCGATAGATTTTGTGATGCTCTGATTTCAATAAAATATGAAATAGAAGAAATCGAAAATGGAATTTATGATAAAACTGATAATGTTCTTAAAAATGCACCACATATTGCAGAAGATGTTGTCAGTGATAATTGGAATCATTCATATTCAAGAATGAAAGCAGCTTTTCCTGCTAATTACTTGATAGGAAATAAATTCTGGCCTTCAGTTGGAAGAATTAATAATGCTTATGGCGATCGAAATTTAGTGTGTAGTTGCCTGCCAATTAGTGAATTTGAAAAAAATGTAGCTTAATTATGAATGATGAACTAATAAGTATTTGTAAACTTCTCAAATATTCTAAAAGGATTGCGGTAATTGGATTATCCCGCAATCCTGATAAAATTAGCAGAATAATAGCTGAATTTCTTATAAAAAAAGGTTATGAAGTTTATGGTGTAAATCCAAATTTTAATGAAGCAGATGGAATAAAAGTATTTCCCAGATTGATTGATATACCTTATGATATTGATATTGTCAATGTATTCAGAAAATCCGAAGATATTCCTGAAATTATTTTGGATGTAATTGAAAAAAATCCTAAGTCTTTATGGCTTCAACAAGGCATTCGTAATGATAAGGCTGTTCAGCCAGTAATAGAAAAAGGAATTTTTACTGTTCAAGATAAATGCATTATGGTTTATTATAACATTTGCAAAAATTCTAATTTATTATAAATCAAATTCTTTTCAGAATTCAATGTCTAAAAATAAAAGTCTTGATAACTCAACAAATAATTTTTTCTCTGATATTGAACTGTATTATTCGACTCATTTAACTGATAATGAAATTTTTATTTCTGGTGAAGAACTTCATCATATTAAAAATGTAATGAGGCATAAAACTGGGGATGAAATTTTTGTTACTGATGGGGAAGGAAAAATTTTTAGAAGCAGAATTGAATTTTTATCAAAAGAAGCTGCCAAATGTTTAATTAAAGAGAAATATTTATATGAAAACAAATTTTCGAACTATGTATTCTGTTTACCTCGATTAAAAAACAATGATAGAATTGAATTTGCTATCGAAAAATGTGTTGAGCTTGGAATTACAAATTTTTTATTCTTTGAATCTGAAAGAACTATTGCAAAAGGATTTAAGGTTGAGAGAATAAAAAAATTATTATTATCGTCAATGAAACAATCTCTTCAAGCCTGGCTACCAAAAGCAAATTTTATAAAAAACATTACTGATTTAAAAAATTACGAGGGGGATAAAATTTTGTTTGAGCAAAAATCTGAAATGTTGTTTAAAGATTTTTTAATTGATAAAAAAAATTTATTACCAAATAACAAAATCTACTTTATATTCGGTCCAGAGGGTGGTTTTTCTGAAAATGAAATCACAAAGATTCAACCTACAGCTTTATTAAGAATAACAAAAAATCGATTGAGAAGTGAAACAGCAATTATAACAGTGGCTTCACTTTTATCTACATTAATTCAATAGACTTTTTAATCAACTTCTCAAATTTATTTTTTACCTTCTCAGCAGTATCCATTACTTCTTGATGTGAAAGTTTATTTGGTGATAATCCAGCAGCAAAATTTGTAATGCATGAAATTGCAGCAACTTTTAGTTTCATATAATGAGCATAAAAAGCTTCGTGAACTGTTGACATTCCTACTGCATCTCCCCCATATTTAGCAATCATTCTTATCTCTGCGGGAGTTTCATAACTAGGTCCTTTTGTAAACCAGTAAGTGCCTTCACACAAATTTATTTTTTCTTCAAGTGCAGCTTTTATTATTAAATTATTTAATTCTTCGGATGGAAAATCAATCATTGAATTTCTCAATTCAAGAGAAGACAGACCAATAAGATTGGTAATTTCTTTTTTGATATTTAGTGCTACAAATGAACGAATAAGCATTAAATCACCTGGTGCAAAATTTGGATTAATTCCACCTGCTGCATTAGTCAATAAAATTTTTTTGCAATTTAGTTTAGCTGCTAAATGTACGGGCAAAACACAATCAGAAATTTTATATCCTTCATAAAAATGAATTCTTCCTTGAACAATAAATAATTTTTTATTTGCATATTTAGAAAAATGAAGATTACCATTATGACCCTGAACAGTAGAAAGGGGATAAGAAGGTAAACTCGATGTTGAAATTGATTTTATAGTTTCTACTTTATTAGCAAAATCACCTAAACCGCTGCCAAGTATGATGCAAATCTCTGGTTCAAAGGGAATTTCATCTTTTATAGCTTCAATAATATTTCTGTATTTAGCATTAATATTTATCATCAATAAAGAATTCCTGCAAGAGTTGCTGTCATTAAATTTGCTAATGTTCCTCCAATTACTGCTCGAATGCCTAATTTGGCTAAATCACTTCTTCGATTTGGTGCTAAAGGTGAAATCCCACCAATTTGAATTGCAATTGAACTAAAATTTGCAAAACCACATAATGCATAAGTTGCCATTAAAATTGCTTTATCATTTATAAGAGTTTTTGCTTCAATCAATTTGCTCATATCGAGATATGCCACAAATTCGTTCAATACAATTTTAGTTCCAATTAAGCTTCCGAAATTATAAGCGCTATCCCACGGAACACCTATACCAAAAGCAAGAAATTGAAGTATTGAACCAAAAATTAATTGAAGACTTAGTGGATTTCCAAATTTTGAAATTAAGAATTGATTAATACCAATTGTGTTTCCAAACCAGCCAAGAAAATAATTTATCATTGCTATTAGTGCTATAAATGCAATTAACATTGCCGCTACATTTAGAGCTAAAGTTAAACCATCAGAAGCCCCTGCAGCTGCAGCTTCTATAATGTTTGATGCATTTTTTTCTACTTTTACTTTTACTGTTCCTTTTGTTTCAGGTTCTTCAACTTCTGGAAACATTATTTTTGAAATTAATAAAGATGCTGGAGCTGCCATCACACTTGCACCAAGAAGATGAGTTGCAAAAATTATTTGTGCTTCCTGCAGAGGAATATTATTAGCTAAAGAAAAAGCTGTGCCAAGCATTTGAATATAAGCAGCCATGACGCCCCCGGCAATTGTTGCCATTCCACCAACCATTATTGTTAACAATTCACTTTGTGTCATCCCTTTCAAATACGGTTTAATCATTAATGGAGCTTCGGTTTGGCCAACAAAAATGTTTGCTGTGCAGGAAAGTGATTCAGCACCGCTTGTTCCCATTAATCTTGCCATTAACCAAGCCATTGCCTGCACAATCTTTTGCATAATTCCAAGGTAATATAGAACCGACATCAAACTTGCAAAAAAAACTATTGTAGGAAGAACCTGAAAAGCAAAAAATACTCCCAAACTTCCTTCGTTGCCTGGGCCTAAACCTAAATTACCAAAAACAAATTTTGCGCCTTCAGTTGTGAAATTTAGAATTAACACAAAAAAGCTGCTAATAAACCTGAAAAAATCTTTTGGAAAACCTAATGGTAAAAAGAATTTTCTTAAATCATCTCCTTTGAGAATTAAAATAGCAAAAGTGATTTGAATGATTAATCCGCTTAAAACAAGTCGCCAGTTAATTTTTCTTTTATTATTAGAAATTAAAAATGCTATTCCAATAATTAGAGATAGTCCAATAATTCCACGAATTAGAGAGATTATATTCATAATGATTCTCAGATTTATTCAGGGATGAAATGGCATTTTCGACATCGAGCTTCATAACTTTCTGCAGCCCCAATAAGTACTCTTTCTGAAGATGGAATTTTTCTTTGAGTCTTATCAGCAGGATTTCCACATACAACACAAATAGCTAAGGTTTTTGTAATATATTCTGCTACAGCTAATAATTGAGGCATTGGTTCAAATGGTTTGCCCGTATAATCTTGATCCAGACCTGCGACAATAACTCTTTTACCTTCATTTGCTAATTGATTGCACACATCTACTAAATCGAGGTCAAAAAATTGAGCTTCGTCAATTCCAATTACTTGAGCATCTTCTGAGTATTGTAAAATTTCTTTAGCAGATTCAACTAGAATTGAAGGCATTGATTGTTCACTGTGAGATACAATTTCACTCTTTGAATATCGAATATCAATCTTAGGCTTAAATATTTTTACTTTTTGTTTAGCAATTTCAGCTCTACGAAGTCTTCTTATTAATTCTTCAGTTTTTCCACTGAACATACATCCAGCTATTACTTCTATCCAGCCAGTATTTTTTGGCATTAAATGAGGTGAATGTTCAATCATTTCAAAAATTCTCCACTAAATGAATGTGGTATTAGTTCTTTTAATAAAAAAGTTTTCAATTCATTTTTTTTATTAACTAAAATTACTTCGAGTTCTTTGCCGCATAAATCTAAGAGAACCTGACGACATGCACCACAAGGAGGACAAAAATCTTCTGCATCACTTGCAATCGCAATTGACTTAAATTTTCTTTCACCATTAATAATAGCTTGGAACACCGCAGTTCTTTCTGCACATATTGTTAAGCTATAAGATGAGGTTTCGATGTTTGCACCAAGATAAATTTTCCCGGATTCAGCTAGTAATGCAGCTCCAACATGAAAATTCGAATAGGTAGGTAAACCTTTTGATTTTGCTTCAACAGCTTTTTGTGCAAGTTCTTCAGAAGTCAACATTCTTTCCATTATTTTTATCTCTAAAATAAGTGATAAACTTTAGAAAAAAAATTTTATTGTATATAAATCAGTTTGCCTAAAAATTTTTTTAGGTCCTGATTGTGTGATAGTAAAATGATAAAGTAGAACTAAATTAAAATCCACAAAATAATTTTACCAGATTTATAAATAATCAAACTGCATTTTTCATTTGCTGAATATTTCCGATTTCAAGTATTCGCATGTATTTGCACTGATTTTAGTTGCAAACTTAAAATACAAAAAAGTCTAAATCAAAGAATTAAAAGAGCTTAATTCCTTGTTTTAATTAGAAAAACATTAGAGTTTTTTCTCACTCATAAGAAAATGTAATTGCGATTTCGTTTAAAAAATCAACAATTTTAATAGAAAATGAGCCGTCGAAGTCTTAATTATTCTGGCATATATTCTGTAATAATCTTATAAACAAAATTAAAGTGAGTCTGGAATGCATAATCATATCATTCAAAAATATCCTAAAAACGATAGAAGCAATTTAATTGCATTATTGCAGGATATACAGGAAATCTATGGATATCTTCCTGAAGAAGCTATAAAAGATATTTCAGAGCATTTAAATATTCCTGTAAGCAGTGTTTATGGAGTTGCAACATTTTATAATCAATTTAGATTAACTCCGCTCGGTAAAAATGTAATTAGAGTTTGTCGTGGGACTGCATGCCATGTTAAAAATTCTGCTAACCTACTCTTAGCCCTTGAAACAGAACTGGGAATTACAGCAGGGAAAACAACAAGAGACAAACTTTTTACACTTGAAACTGTTGCCTGTATAGGGGCATGCAGTATTGCACCTGTTATTAATATTAATGATGAATACTACGGAAGAATATCTGTAAAAGAAATTCCCAAGATATTAAATAAATATCGAAGGGAAGCAATTGCAAAAAGTAAACAAGAACAAACTGAGAGTGTAGAATGAAAAGTTTTATTGAAAAATGTTGTGAACAATGCTGGCATAGTGCGGGCGGCTCCAGTTTATGAAATCCAGATGGAAGACTGGGATGCGATGGTTAAGACCCACCTGTACGGGACTTTTTACTGCACGCGGTTTGCCACTCCCATTATGAAGGAACAGCGCTACGGCAGGATTATCAATACTTCTTC
>JARYLX010000126.1 GCA_029907415.1 Melioribacter sp. | reverse complement strand
GGAGGGCTTTATGGAATCTCAGGAATCAAAACTGGCGACTTAAGAGATATTGAAGCAGAAATGGAAAAAGGGAATTATCGCGCTAAACTTGCTTTTAATGCTTTTGTTTATAGTGTTAAAAGATATATTGGAGAATACCTTGCTATTTTAAATGGTGCAGATTGTATTGTATTTACAGCTGGAGCAGGTCAAAATAGTGTATTATTAAGAAGAAAAATTACTGAGAATATGGAGAATCTCGGTATTATAATTGACGAAGAAAAAAATCGTTCTAATCCAAAAGAAGGATTGATATCAAATGATGATTCTAAAATAAAAGTAGCTGTTATCCCAACAAATGAAGAATATATTGTTGCTTCTGAAGTAAAAAATTATCTCTTAAGTAAAGCTAATAAATAGAAGGAAGTTATAATTAATTTGTGCGTTATTTATTATTAGAAATGGATTATTATAATAAATTATAAATAAAATGAATCAAGTAACCAAGCAGGCATTAGTAGAGAAGTTCATAACAAAAGCACAAAATGCCTGTGCAAAAGTTCAATTAATACAAAAGAATTCAGATTCACTGACCTCGTTATTGGAAAATCTTATAGCAGATGAAAAACAAATTCTTTTTATTCCTCCTAAAAATATTGAGCCCAACCTGTTCGAAAAATTTTTATCCAATGATAAAGTAATAACTAACCCAGATAAAGAACAATTGAAAAATATTAAAACCAGTATTACGGGTGCATCTTATGGAATTGCATCCACAGGCTCCGTAGCAATTTCGATTACAAATGATTTAACAATTTATTTAAGCATGCTCGTAAAAAAACATATTGTTATACTTGATGCTAAATATATTGTAGATAAACCTCGTGATTTGTTTAATGAAAGTATGACACCTGGAAATAGTTTTACAATAATAACAGGGCCAAGTGCAACTGCAGATATGGGACCTCTGGTAAGAGGTGTGCACGGTCCTGGTGAATTGTTTATTATTGTTCTCGGAGATTAATATGAGTAAAGATTTAATTCATCCCAAAGAATTTGCTAATAAATCATCAAAAAAAAATTTGTTCAAAGCAATTGATTATGTGTTAAAGTATGAAAGTAAATCAATAAGATTAAATACAAAAACATTTAACGAGGGCCGTTATAAAGCAATAAAACAAATTGAAGATTATGAAAACTTAAAAACTCATGCCAGAGAAATAAAAGAAAAAGCTATAAATGATTTACCAGAATTAGTTGAAAAATTAACCCATACAATTCAATCAAGAGGGGGCAATGTATTTTATGCGAAGAATAAAAATGATGCTGTAAATTTTATTAGGGAAATTTGTAGACAGAATGAAGCAAAGTTAATAGTAAAATCAAAATCAATTACATCAGAAGAAATTAAATTAAATGAAGCACTTCAAAAAGATAATATCGAAATAGTAGAAACAGATTTAGCTGAATTTATTCTTCAATTATCTAAAGAGCAACCTTCTCACATAGTTGCACCGGCAATTCATAGAAGCAGGGAGAGCATTTCAAAACTTTTTAAAGAGAATTTTCAAACTACAAATCCACTGGAAAGTGGTGAACAATTAACTGAATTTGCCAGTGCTACACTTAGACAAAAATTTCTTAGTGCCGATATTGGGATTACAGGTGCAAATCTTATTTCTGCAGAGGAAGGAACAATTTTATTAGTAGAAAGTGAAGGCAATATAAGATTGACTACTCATCTTCCAGCAATTCATATTGCAATTGCAGGAATAGAAAAGATTATTCCCTCAAAAAAAGATTTTGGAATTTTTATTGAATTATTAGCAGCAAGTGCTACAGGGCAGTCACTTACATCATATACTAATATTTTAGAACCGCCATTGGATTTACCACTATTAAACTTGAATAACAGAAAAGATAAAGAAAGAAAATTCTATCTCATTTTACTGGACAACGGACGAATGAAAATGAGAGAGGATTCTGAATTAAAAGAAGCTCTGTATTGTATTCGTTGTAGTGCATGCATGAATGTTTGTGCTAATTTTCAAACCGTTGGTGGTCATGCTTTTGGAGGTGAATGTTATACTGGAGGTATTGGTGCAAGCTGGACTGTAGGCACAACAGGCAAACTTGAAAATGGAAAGTTTGCTGAACTTTGCACAGGTTGTTCTCGTTGCGTTCCCAATTGTCCTGTTAAAATTGATATACCAAGATTGAATTCTGTTATTAAAGATAGACTCAATAAAAGTAATCTTCCAACACTTCAAAAATATTTCTTTGCTTATTATAATTTTTTTGCAAGAATAGCTTCTTGGGTCCCATCTATTGTAAATAAAATGATGAATCTTCATCTCTCAAAAATATTATTGGAAAAATTATTTGACATTGAAAAAGAAAGAAACATACCACAGTTTACAAAAAAAACATTTACTCAGTTATATAAAAAAAGATTAATAGCCCCTTCGCTTATTGATAATTCTAAACTAAGTCCAATAAAACTTATAATCTTTTCTGATATTTATACTAATTATAATAATCCAAATGTTGGATTAAACGCAGTGGAATTGCTGGAAAAATTGGGATTCAAAATAAATATAAGTAAGGTATTCGATGATGGCAGAGCATCACTTTCACAAGGTATTCTTAAAAGTTCATCAAAAAAAGCAAAATCAACTTCACGATATTTAAAACAGTTAATAGATGAAGGGAATGATATAATATTTTTAGAGCCAAGTGTATTAGCAATGATTCGTTATGATTATCAGAAATTAGTCAACGATGATAATTTATTTAATTATGTAAAAGCAAGATGTTATGATATCTTTGAATATTTGTTAATGTTGGCTGATGATAGGAAGTTAAATTTAGAAGAAATAAAAAGTAGAGTAATTCCCTCGAGCACTAAAAAAATATTTTATCATTCTCACTGTCAATTAAAATCAATTGGTTTAGGTGATGTTGTGCCTTCATTTTTCAATCGTCTCGATATGCATGTTGTTACATCATCTCAGGAATGTTGTGGTATGGCTGGTAGTTTTGGTTACAAAAAACATTTCTATGAAATAAGTAAAAGTTTAGGTGAACAATTGATAGAAGAAATTAATTATTATGACAAAGAAAGAGATGATATGGTAATATTAGCAAGCGGGACATCATGCAGGGAACAGTTAAATAGTTTTATGAAAATATCGAAAACAATTTTTCATCCTGTTGAGTATTTAAATAGAATAATGAAATAGTATAATGATATTTGTTCAAAGGGTTATTTTTGAATTGTTAATTCTAATTAAAGAAAAAAATGATAGTATATTGTAAAATTAACTTGACACAAAATAATTTTATTTTTAACTTGAAAACGGTTTCGAAAACCTTTAAGTATTAGTAAACAGAGCAATATTTAAGCTCTTTTTTTAATACAAAATTACTCAAAGGTTTTCGAAATCCTTTTCTGATTAGGTGATTTTATGAGCAGATTATTGGTTGCAAAGGTTAAAATGTGACTGATGTGGCGGAGCTGTATTTAAACTGAATAATTTCTATATTTAAGTAAAATTATTTTTAATTATCAATCCATAAATAAAATTTTGGTAATCTGTGGAGAAAAATTTTAGAAGAAATAAAGTTACATTAAAGGACATTGCACGTGAATTATCTCTTACTCCTGCAACAGTATCTAAAGCACTTCGTGATTCAAGTGATATTTCAGAAAAAACCAAACAGCTTGTAAAAGAAAAATGTAAACAGATGAAATATAGACCCAATATTCTTGCAAGGTCTCTTATAACTAAAAAAAGCAAAATCTTGGGAGTTCTTATTCCCGATTTGCGTATTTCGTTTTTCTCTGAAGCTGTAAGAGGAATGTACGAAGAAGCAAGCAATAAAGGATATGAATGCATTTTAATGGTTCATGATGAAGATAATCATAAAGAAAGAAAAAAAATTGAATTTTTATCCGACATTGGAGTGGATGGTATTTTACTTAATGCTGCAGGTGGAAATGAAAATTTATCTTTATATAAAAGTCTAGACGAAGAAGGAATTAAAATTGTTTGCTGGGATAGAAAGATAAATAAATTACCGTTTACTACAGTTAAAATTGATGATGTAGATGCTTCTTTTGAATTAACATCAAGAATGATAAAAGAAGGAAGAAAAAATATTTTGTTTCTAGGACCAAATACATTAATCCCGGTTTGTAAGGATAGATTTCAAGGTTATAAAAAAGCATTGAAAAAATTCGGAATTAAATTTAATCCGAAACTTGTATTACAAACTTTTAGAAGTATCGAAGATAGTTACAATAAAATGTCTGCACTGCTTGATACAAAAATAAAAATTGATGCTGTTATTAGTATTGGTGGCTTGATTACTTATGGAGCTGGAAAAGCAATATTAGATAAAAAACTTTCTATACCTGATGACATTTTATTGGGTGAATTTGGCGACAATACTATAGTTGCACGTTTAGGCGTCCCTTATTATACCGTTGACCAGAACCCTTATGTAATTGGTAAAACAGCTACAGATATATTAATTGATATGCTGGATAATAAAAAAGATTACAGTGATTTTGACGATGTTACAATACGATACAAAATAGTTGAAAGATAAAATCATTCATTTAATCCCTCCAATATTTTGATGAAATTTTTTTGAAGTTATTAAAAATATTCAAATAAATTTTATAATAAATTCACTTCATTAGATAATTAATATTACCCTTAGATTATTTTATTTCTCATAATTATCCTTTCATAAAATCAAATAAATTATCATCAATTTTATATACTTATAATTATAATAAAAATTATGGGCCTATTATGGAAGAAAAAAAATTCATAGCTTTTGATTTAGGAGCAGAAAGCGGACGATGTTTTGTGGGATTACTTGATAAACAAAAAGTAATTCTTCATGAAGTACATCGTTTCAGCACTCCATCAATCAAATATGATCATGGATTTCACTGGGATATTTTAGCTATTTATGAAGAGGTAATTGAAGGATTAAAAAAAGCAAGGAAAATTTTTGGGAATAACTTTGAAGGAATTGGGATTGATACCTGGGGAGTAGATTATGTTCTTTTAGACCCCGATGATAGAATTTTAGGTTATCCATATCACTATCGTGATGACCGTACTGATAATATGATGGAAGAAGCATTTAAAATTGTACCTAAGAAAGAAATTTATAATAGAAGTGGTATTCAGTTCATGCAGATTAATACTTTATTTCAATTATTATCCGAGAAAAAAAGAAAATTAAACTTATTGAATATTGCAGATAAGATTTTGTTCATCCCAGATTTCATAAACTTTATGCTTTCAGGTGAAAAGTATACAGAGTATACTATTGCATCTACATCAGGTCTAACTGACCCTTTAAAAAGAGATTGGGCATGGGATTTAATTGATTCTTTTGGTCTCAATAGAAAAATTTTTCCTGCAATTATTGAACCAGGTACTGTGATAGGACTTTTACTACCTTCTATTGCTCAACTAGCAGAATTAAATGAAAATATTCCTGTTATTGCTACAACTTGTCATGATACTGCTTCTGCGGTTGCAGCTGTTCCATCATTTGATGGGAACTGGGCTTTCTTGAGTTCAGGAACATGGTCTTTGATGGGAATAGAGTTAAGTCATCCTGTATTAACTGAAGAAGCTATGAATAATAATTTTACAAATGAAGGCGGATTTGCCAATACTATTCGGTTTCTTAAAAATATTATTGGTTTATGGCCTATACAGGAATGTAGAAGATACTGGGCAGAAAAAAATAATATACAGTATAATTATTCAGAATTAATTTTAATGGCTATTGAAAATGGACCAGCAAATTCTTGGGTAGATTTAAATGATTCTCGATTTCTTAAAGCAGGTGACATGCCTGAAAAAGTAATAAGCTACTTAGAAGAAACTGGACAGGAGTATAATTCTGATATTGGATTTATAATTAGAGTTATTATTGAAAGCCTTGCTTTTTGTTATAGAGATACTCTAAGAAAATTAGAGTCAGTAATCGGTGAAAAAATAAAGAGATTGCATATTGTAGGAGGAGGTATTCAAAATGAACTACTCAATCAATTAACATCAGATTCAACTGGATGTGAAGTAATTACCGGTCCTATTGAAGCAGCAGTATTAGGAAATATTGGAGTTCAAGCTATTTCAAAAGGTATTGTTAAAAATATTTCAGAATGGCGTGCAATAGTCGCAAACTCTTTCGAGTTAAAAAAATATTATCCACAGGATGTTGATTACTTTAATGAACGAGAAGAATATTACAGAAAAATTTCTAATCAGATAGTTTGAAAACCTGATTGAGTCAATTTTGAGTAAACATTTTAAATTTTTCTAATCTTTTCAAAGTAAAGTCAATCTTATGTAAACATTAATAAATAAATCTCCAAATTAAAAAAGGAGTGAGATATGAAAATAATTAAACTAATATTTATGTTTTTACTTTTCTTTGTATGGGGATTAAACATAATAGAAGCACAGGGTTCAGGCAGAATTCGGGGCAAAGTTGTTGATAAAACTACAGGTGAACCACTACCTGGCGCAAATGTTATGCTTGAAGGAACAGGTATTGGAGATGCTGCTTCGCTCGATGGAAGCTATTTAATACGAAGTGTACTTCCGGGTAATTATAATTTAATTATCAAATACCTCGGTTATAAAGATCAGAAAATACCTGTTACAGTAAAAGCTGGTACGACCTTAGAAGTAAATGTTGGGTTAGAATATGTTGCTATCGAGACAGGTGAAATTGTAATTACAGCTCAAGCGGAAGGACAAATAGAAGCAATTAATCAACAATTATCTTCTAATACAATTAAAAATATTGTTTCTTCAGACCGTATTAAGGATATCCCTGATGTAAATGCCGCTGAATCTGTAGCAAGACTTCCCGGTATCTCATTAATTAGAAGTGGAGGCGAAGGGCAAAAAGTAACTATTCGTGGTCTTTCACCTCAATATAATGTTATGATGGTTAATGGGGTTCGATTACAATCTACAGACCGTGATAACAGAAGTGTCGATTTAAATATGATTGCACCAAACATACTTTCTGGTATTGAAGTTACAAAAGTTTTAACAGCTGATATGGATGCTGATGCAGTTGGTGGTTCAGTCAATCTTAGAATAAGCAAAGCAAGAGAAGGATTCCATAGCAATTTTACAATTCAGGATGGATATACATCTTTAGCAAATACAAAACCATTTGGTAATTATAGATTAACGGGACTTGTTAGTAATCGTTATTTTGATAATAAATTAGGTGTGCAGGTATCTGTTTATATAGATAAGTTCAATAGAAATTCTGATGAATTAACAGCTTCATATTCAACTAATGAGCAAGAAATAAAAATTAAAGGTTTTATTCCAACTTATCTTTCTACTGTTACAATTAGTGATAAAGTTACGGATAGAAAAAGATTGGGCGGCAGTCTTGTTTTAGATTATCAATTATCACGTGGGTCATTAATATTAAATAATTTTATTGGTAGCTTAAATGAACATCAAATTGAACAGCAAAATTATTTTTCTACAGATTACGATTGGCGGGGTTTTGCAGCTGAGAGAGAATTTACCAACACAGTTATAAGTAATGCACTTCAGGGTGAATTCGAGTTTGAAAACATAAGTATGGATTTCTCACTTTCTAATTCGTTTACAATTCAACGTAATCCAGGTGATTTGAGAATGGATGTTAGAACAAGGTCTGGTGGAGTTCAAGGTTGGACAAGCCCTGTAACCAATCAAAAAAATATGTCACCAAGTGATTTTCTTAATTCTGTTACTGTCCTTCAAAAAGATAAAATAATTACAAATACTTCTACTCTTAAACGTGATGTTGATGAATCTGCACAAGCTGCTGTATTAAATTTTAAGTTGCCTTATACAATAACAAAATATATCTCCGGCAATTTAAAACTTGGCGGTAAATATGAACGCAACACAAGAAAAAACGATGAAACTCAATGGTATATTGATACAGATAGAGGAGGACTTGCAGGCAACTTTAATGTTCTATTGAGAGATTCGATATGGACAGATTTAGGTATTGAAAAGAAGGATAATGGATTAAGAGCCGAATTGTTTGCTGACCCAAGTTATGATGTTGGAAATTTTCTCTCTGGTCATGAAGGAATTAGTGGCGATATATTCTTCAATAAAATTTCTATCTGGAAAATGCACCATATGGAAGAATTAGCAAAACAACATGGTTACTATCTTCCTTCACCTTTGGAATCAACTCAATACGATTATAATTACACAAGAAATTTTGGTGCATTTTACATAATGACAGAATTAAATATTGGTAAATATGTTACTTTTTTGCCAGGTCTCAGATATGAAACATTCAATTTCGATTATGAAGCAGATTCAACTTATGTATTTGGTCGATTAACAACTCC
>JARYLX010000125.1 GCA_029907415.1 Melioribacter sp. | reverse complement strand
AGATAGATTTATATTTCAAAATTATGCAGAAAAAAAATTAAGAATTATTGTTTTGTAAATTCCATAATTACACGCATATTTCCCATACCGGTAATGCCAAGCTCACTTAAATCCATTTGTAATGTAATTCTAAGCTTATTGCCTGAAATTTCATAATCAAATGTTTGAGTATCGCCTGAACTGCTTTTCATAGTTATTTTTCCATTTGAAATACTCCATGTTCCTGTATCTGTATCAGATCCTTCTGCATCTGTAAAAGTAACTTCAAATGTGTGGTCACTTTTCATTTTGAATGTTGCGCTAATACCTGCCTGTTGTGGAGTAATTTCCATATTCCCGTAATCAGGCAAAATAAGTTTTGTTAATACCCATGTTCCTACAATATCATTTTCAGGACTAACTGGATTATCATCTTTATTGCATGCAGACACAAAAATTACTAAAGTAATTAAATATAATGTAAAAAGTTTTTTTCTTATCATTGCTCACCTCATTTATTAGTTAAATTATAGTTTTGAAATATGAGAAAATTTCATTTTCTTTGGTTTTACAAGTCTTTCAAAATCTTCGTAAGACAT
Organism: Melioribacter sp.; assembly: GCA_029907415.1. GTDB lineage: Bacteria > Bacteroidota > Ignavibacteria > Ignavibacteriales > Melioribacteraceae > Rosettibacter > Rosettibacter primus. Next base: position 7,867 of record JARYLX010000125.1, on the reverse strand, counting down.
TTGAATAAGTTCAACATGAGTCCCTGCATTAAATGCAATTTCTTTGTCTTCGGATAAAGTTTCGTCAACATAAACTTCCATATTATAAAGATTTCCGAAAGGCGGCATAGCACCCACTTCACATTCAGGAAACTTATCAAGGAATTCCTGCTCGTTTGCAAGCCGAACATTTTCTTGGCCTAATGCATTTTTGAGTAAATCAAAATCAACTTTATGAGTAGCAGGAAGAACAAGCATTGCCATTTTGCCGTTGATTTTAATTAATACTGTCTTTGCCAGATTCTTCCCTTTAATATGAGCCGAAGCAGCAATTTCCTGAGAAGTATAGGCAAGTGAATGTCGGATTGTTACATATTTTACATTATTTTGATCCAGAAACTCTTTTAATTTTTTTGAAGGCATTGTCCCTCCATAATTATTTATTAACTAATCCTGCAGCAAAAACAATTTCAATCATAAATAGAAAGCAACATTCTCACATTTTCTTAAGAGAATTAATATTCAAATGAGGCGAATGAAAATTAGCAACAATAATCAACGAATTCAATTATAATCTTATGTTTACAAAATTTTTATCTGTCAATTTTTTATTCTTTTTAATTTTTCCATATCTTAGCGCTTAAATATTTCTACTTAATCAATGGACTACTTCTTAGGGATAGACGGCGGCGGAACAAAAACTAAATGTGCATGCATCAATAGTAATCTTGAAGTAATATTTGAACTTGAGGGGGGTCCTTCTAACCCGTTGATTGTTGGTTATGAAAATTCTGCTTCTTATTTAATCAATTTAATCGAGAAGGTTATTAAGAAACATAAAATTTTACATTGCACATTGGGAATTTCAGGCTGCGGTAGAAAGGAAAATTCAGAAAATTTAAGAAAAGCAATGATTAAAAAATCAAAAGAGAAAAAAATCAAACTTCCTAATTTCAATATAATTAGCGATATAGAAATTGCACATGAAGGTGCATTTAACGGAAATGAAGGAACTATTTTAATTATAGGAACAGGTTCAATATTATTTTCAAAAAATAAAAATGGAGAAATATTTATTGCCGGAGGCTATGGCAGATTAATTGGTGACGAAGGAAGCGGATATTCAATTGGGAAAAAAGGATTGCAAGCAGTTACAAAATGTTTTGATGGAAGAATTAGCAATACAATTTTGACTGATATTCTAAAGAAAAAATTTTCCATTAAATGCCGCGACGAACTTATAAAAAATATTTACAACAATAAATTAGAAATACAAAACTTTGCTCCTTATGTAATTCTAGCTGCAGAAAAAAAAGACAGAATTGCACAATCAATCCTAGAAGAAGAATCAGACGAAATCATACTTCTTATCAAATCTGCAACAAAATTTTTAGGAGAAAATTTTAAGCTCTGCTTAATTGGAAATTTAATATCTGACAATAATTTTTATTCAAAATCAATTAAAGGAAAGATTAAAAAGAAATTCAAAAGAATAAAAATTATTAAACCGAAATATCCACCTGAAATTGGAGCTGCATTATTAGCTAAAAAACTGATTCATCAAAAACAGATTGAAAAATGATTATTAAAAAATCTTACAACAAAAAAATTGCAAAAACTAAAAATCCATGGTTCTGGGTCCCAACTTTGTATTTTTCAGAAGGACTTCCGTATGTAATTGTAATTACTGTTTCTGTTATAATGTATAAAAGACTTGGCATTTCAAATGCAGATATTGCTCTTTATACAAGCTGGCTTTATCTTCCCTGGGTTATCAAACCTTTATGGAGTCCATTTGTTGATATATTCAAAACAAAACGGTTCTGGATACTTTCTATGCAGCTCTTGATTGGAGCAGGATTAGCAGGAGTTGCCTTTACAATCCCGGTCCCTGATTTTTTTCAATTCACTTTAGCATTTTTCTGGTTAATAGCATTTAGTTCTGCTACACATGATATATCTGCAGACGGATTTTATATGCTGTCGCTTTCTGAAAATCAGCAATCTTTCTTTGTTGGAATTAGAAGCACTTTTTATCGAATTGCAATGATTGCAGGTCAAGGATTACTTGTTATTGTTGCAGGATACTTAGAATCAACTTTATCAGTTACACCTGCAGAAGTAAAATTAATTGTCTCTCCAGAAAAATTTTTCGAAAACACAATCCAAATTGATTCATCAAAAGTCTTGCCTGTTGAAGGTAAATTGAAAATTATTGCCAGACCTTCAATTCTCGAAATAAGCACACATCCTCAAACAAAAGAAACAGTTAATTTCTTTGTAAACTTTGCACAAAAGTTTAACATTATAAATGGATTCACTCAAGAAAGATTATCTATTCCCGATACAACAAATTCTCATGAATTAGTTGGAAATATTGGATTAATTTCTTTTCATCTTTCAAAGAAGCCGGATAAAGATAAGAATTATAAAATTACTCTTGACTTTGCCAATGGTTCTTCCGGTTTTTCTATTTTAACAGGCAGGTCAATCACTTTCAACTCAACCAACTGGAATAAATTAGCGTATGCGGTTGTTCAAATTGACCCTTTAGTTCAAAAAAAATCTGAAGCAATCTTAAAAATTCAATCAGAAAAAATTCCTATTGCATGGATTATTCCTTTTGCTTTTGTTGCAATACTTTATTTTGTATTCTTCATCTATCACAACTTTGTATTGCCTCATCCTGCAACCGATAAATCAATACTTCAAGAAAGAAGGTCATCTGTTATAAAAGAATTTTTCAGAGCATTCTTTAGATTTTTTGAAAAAGAAAATATTCTTCTGATAATCGGCTTTTTGTTGCTATACAGACTTGGTGAAGCTCAATTAGTTAAATTGGTTTCACCATTCATGCTCGATTCACGTGATACTGGAGGTCTTGGTCTATCTACTTCTGAAGTTGGATTTATTTATGGAACTATCGGAATTGTTGCATTAATTATCGGCGGAATTATTGGTGGATTTTTAATTTCTAAAAAGGGATTAAAATCAATGTTAATTCCAATGCTTATTGCATTAAATGTTCCTGATTTGTTGTATGTCTTCCTTGCATATATACAACCAACAAATTTACTTATTATAAATGCATGTGTTGCCGTTGAGCAATTTGGATACGGTCTTGGTTTTACTGCTTACATGATGTATATGATTTATATCTCAGAAGGCGAATACAAAACCTCCCATTACGCAATTGCTACAGGATTTATGGCATTAGGTATGATGCTACCTGGAATGTTCAGCGGCATGATTCAAGAAGCAATTGGATACAAATACTTTTTTATTTGGGTTTGTATTGCAACTATACCTTCATTCATCTTAGCTAAATATATTTCTATTGATTCATCTTTTGGAAAAAGAAATAATCAATCTAATTAAAACATACAACAAAAGAATTCGTCTTATGTTTATAAATTTTTGGAGACTACTAATTGCAAAGTGAAAAAGTAATTGAAGTTCATGGATTAACTAAAAAATTCGGGAATTTAATTGCGGTTGATAATCTTGACCTTAATGTTTTTCATGGTGATGTTTTTGGATTCTTAGGACCAAATGGAGCAGGAAAAAGTACAACTATAAGAATGCTTCTTTCACTTATCAAACCTACATCTGGCACAATTAAAATTTTTGGAATGCCACTTAATTCTAATCGCAGAGAAATTCTTCAAAAAGTTGGTGCAATTGCAGAAAAACCTGATTTTTATCTTTATCTATCAGCTTATAAAAATCTTGAAATACTTGGAAAAATTAGTGGAGCTGATATTTCTAAGAAAAAAATTATGGAGATGCTCGATTTAGTTGGTCTATCATCTCGATACAAAAGTAAAGTAAAAACATTTTCTCATGGGATGAAACAAAGACTTGGAATTGCACAGGCACTTTTACATGACCCTGAATTAATAATTCTTGATGAGCCTACAACAGGCTTAGACCCTCAAGGCATGAAAGAAATTCGAGACTTAATTGTTTATTTGAGTAAATCTAAAGGCAAAACAATTTTTCTTTCTTCTCATATTTTAAGAGAAGTTGAACTCATTGCTACACGAATGATTATAATTAATAAAGGGAAAGCATTAGTCGAAGGCAACGTTGAAGATTTACTAAACTCGAGTAAAGTTAATGTAACTTTTGAAGTGGATGATATTGAAAAAGCTCTAAATGTAATAAATCTTACCGCATGGAAAGATAATATTAAATCAAAAGAAAAGAATTTAATAACATTAGAAATGAACAATAAAGAAATTGCAGCTCTTAATAAATATCTTGTCGAAAATTCTATTAATGTAAGTGCAGTAATTCCAATTCGCTCCCTCGAAGATTATTTCTTGAAAATTACGGAAGGAAGCGAAAAATGAAAACTTTAATTTATATCGAACTTTTGAAAATATTTAAGAAGTGGAGAACATACATTGGATTTATTGCAATCGGTGTTTTAATTCCTATCATACAACTTGCACTTTATTTTACTGGTAATGATTATCTAAAAGTTATAACTCGCAATCTTCAAGATTCGTTTTTAATGGTTGGGAATCTTTTCAACGGTTATCTTATTGCAAATTTAGTTCTCTCTTCATTATTTATTCATATACCATTTTTAATTGTTCTTGTAGGCGGAGATATTTTAGCCGGCGAAGCTACCGCTGGGACTTATAGAATTCTGCTTACACGTCCCGTTTCTCGTTTTCAAATTGTAAGTGCAAAATATATTGCAGGAATAGTCTATGTTATTTCATTAATTGCATGGCTTGCGTTCTTAAGCTTAGGTGTCAGCGTTTTAATTTTTGGGACAGGCGAATTAATTTCTTTCAGAGGTGAAATTATAATTTTTGCATCAGATGATGTTCTCTGGAGATTTGCTTATGCTTATTCTTTCGCTATTTTAAGTATGATTACTGTCTTTTCTCTTTCATTCTTTTTTTCATCTTTAGTTGAAAATGCAATAGGACCAATTGTAGCAGCAATGGCAGTAATTATTGTTTTATTTGTTTTGTCTGCTCTACCAGTTGATTTTCTTAATGAAATTCAGCCATATTTTTTCACAACACATATGTCGCAATGGGAAGTATTTTTTCATTATCAAGTAGATTATAATGAAATTTTTAATTCTGCACTAATCTTAGGAATTTACTCTGCCATTTTATTTTTATTAACTTCTTACATTTTTATTAAGAAAGATATATTAAGCTGAGGATTTAATGAGAAACATAATTATTATTTTGCTTTTCGTTTTGTCGTTAAATTATGGACAGCAAAAAGACCCATTAATGATATTAAATGCTGTCAAAGAAAAATTTGAATTGATTCGCGATTATGAAGTAGATGCAGAAATAAAATTTGATATTACTTCTGTAAAAATGCCCGAATCTAAAATTAAAATCTTTTTTAAGCAGCCGAATAAATTCAAAATTCAATCCGAAAGTTTTGTAATGCTGCCAAAGCATGGATTAAATTTTTTTCCTTCTCTATTAATAAAAGATGATTTTGCTGCACTTTATGTTCGCTCCGAACTTCTAAACAATAAAAAGTGTGATGTTGTAAAAATTATTCCTAATTCCGATACTACTGATATAATCTTATCTACATTATGGATTGATACGAATGAAAAAGTTATTAGAAAAATTGAGACTGTAACAAAAAAATCCGGGACTATCAGAATAGAATTAACATATGATGAAAAAGCAAGTATAGTTCTGCCATCAAAAGTAAAGTTTAATTTTGGAGAAATAAATTCTCGGGCAACTAATATTCCTGAACAACAAAAAGAAAATGGTAACTTTAAACGAAAATTAAGACAACCAATTAGTGGAGTTGTGACAATAATTTATTCAAACTATAAAATAAATAAAGGTTTATCTGACAGCATTTTCAATCAAACTGAAATAAAAAGAAATCAGCAATAATTTTTGTCCCTTCGGAATTTTTTCAATGACTCTAAAAATTTTTAATAAACGACTTATTAACTCAAAGAGGTGAAATAAAAATATTTACCAAATTCATTTTATTGACTTTTGTGTTTTAGCAATAATTCTTAATTAATTATTTATTTTTTATTAGAACCAACAATATTAACACTTACTTCAATTTCTTCTGCAACTTTATTTCCGATAATCTGATTTTCCACCTTAAAATCAGAAAGCTTGATATTAAATTTTCCGCGTATACCTAATAAATCACCTGGTGCTCTTTTTCGTGTATCCTCGTTTTCATCTAAATATGTAGCTTCAACATTTGCACTAATTTCTTTTGTAACACCGTGCATTGAAAAATTACCAATTACTTTGAAAGAAAGCTTATTATCAGCTAATTGTTTCACATCTGTTACAGATTTAATATCAAAAATTATGTCCGGGTATTTTTCTGCATCGAGCCAATTTTTACTTCTCAAATGCTTGTTCCTAAGCTCTATGCCAGTATTTATAGATGCAACTTTAACAATTACTTTGCCTCTTAAAGTATTTGCAAAATTTGCTACATCAAAAGTAACAGAACCTGATATACCATTTGCTGTACCTGTTATATCTTCCAGAGGAGTTGTGCTGAAAAAAGTGGCTTGATTTCTTCCACTTTCATCTTCAAAATAAAAGGTTTGAGTTCCGCTTGCCTTTACTTTGAAACCCTGGGCATTAATAATAAAATTTATAAAGAAAATAAATGATAATAGAAAATACTTTTTCATCCTAAATCCTAATTATTGTTTACAGCAAAACAGTTCAATAAACTATAAAGTTCAGAAGAAAAATAGAAGATAAGCAATGATGCACTGTGATAACTTAAATTATTTTTACTTTTTACGATAATAGAATAGAAAAATTAAATTTTGCCTATTCATCCTATAAATCAAATTCAAGCTTGAGGTAATGATGGAATATAATATTCTTTTCATAGATAATAATCTGGAAAATTGTAAAGAAACTTTTGCTCCATTTTTCAATAATTATCATAGTTTTTTTGTAAGCAGTAGTAACGAAGCACTTTTTATATTAAAAAATATTAATATAGATGTTTGTTTGATTAATTATGACATAAAACAACCATCCGCTGCAGAAATCTTATCAAGAATAAAGAAAAGCTACCCTGAAATTGTTCGAATAATATTTTCAGATAAAAATCATGAAGAATTTTCTATTAGGTCCTTCAATTTAGCCCATCAATTTTTAGCAATTCCAGATAATATTGAAACAATTAAAGAAAAAATTGAAATCCCGCTTATACTTAAAAATTTAATTCGGAATGAAGACACACTAAAAAAACTAAATGGTGAAGATGGTATTCCTGCCTTACCAGAATTGTATTACAAGATTGAAAAAGAAATATTTTCTCCTGATACATCAATTCATCGAGTAATAAATTTAATCTCAAAAGATATTGCATTAACTACAAAAATATTTCAACTAGCAAATTCTGCTTACTTTGGGGTTGCAGCAAAAATAACTGATATTTACCAAGCAGTAAATATATTAGGCTTGAACATAATCAAATCTGTAATACTATATACAAAAGTATTTTCTCTCTTAGAAAAGAAACCTGAATTAAAAGAAATAATAGAATCCATATGGAATCATAGCTTAGTTGTAAGCAATATTTCTCACAAACTTGCCTCGCATTTTACAGGAAAAAGAGAAACAGCCGAAGAATCTTATATTGCCGGAATTCTGCATGATATCGGAAAGATAATCATCTTGAATATGATAAATAAAAATCCGTATTTCATGAAGCATGAAATAAAGAATGCTTATTTAGATGATGAAGCAGCAAAAAATATTCTGGGAGCAACTCACTCCGAAATTGGTGCTTATGCATTAGCTTTGTGGGGTTTTCCTAAGCGTATAATAGATGCTGTTTTGTTACACCACTCAACACCAATTATACAGGAAGATTTTTCAACTTC
>JARYLX010000124.1 GCA_029907415.1 Melioribacter sp. | reverse complement strand
TCAGCTGGATTGGCAATTTATGATACAATGAGATATATAAGGTCAAAAGTATCTACAATATGTGTTGGTTTAGCAGCAAGTATGGCAGCAGTTCTACTTGCAGGAGGTGAACCTGGGAAACGCTCTGCTCTGCCACATTCCAAAATTTTAATTCATCAACCATGGGTTGGTGGATTACAGGGACAAACTACAGACATAGAAATTCACGCAAGAGAAATGATTAAAACTCGCGATACTATTTATAAAATCTTATCTGAACATACAGGAAAACCTTACGAACAAATAGCGAAAGATTGCGACCGTGACTATTTCTTATCCGCAGAAGAAGCAAAAGAATATAATCTTATTGATAATATTTTGACTCATCGTGCTGCACCAACTAATGAAAAGGATAAGAAATAATTACAAGTGAAAAATGTTAACCGAGTTAATAATTTTATAAAAAATTTTTTAGAGGGGTTTTGATAAACCCCTTTTTATTTTTATGTTCTTAAAATATTATAAACGATGTTCGAAGAGGAACTTATGAGCAAAATATCATTTCTCTTTTTGATTTCATTTATATGGGTAAGTTTTTCTTTCCCTCAAGATAATCTTTTAACTGTCGAAGATGTTGTTATTAATTCTTACACAAAATTATCCCCTGCTAATCTAAAACTACTTAACTGGATACCGAAAACAAACAGTTATGTTTATTTAGATACCAGAACAAATACTAATCTGTTAAAATGTTCGATAAAGTCTGATAAGCTTGATACTATTTTAACACTGAATGAATTAAACAAATTGCTTCAATCCCAAAACTTAACTGAAATAAATTCTTTCCCTTTAATTCATTGGATTGATAATGTTTCGTTTAATTTCTGGATAGATAATAAATTACTCCTTTATAATCTAAAAACTAAAAAACTTGCATTGGTTAATTCAATAGATGATAATGCAGAAAATAAAACTATAGCACCAAATTCAAAATATGTGGCTTATACAAAAGCGAATAATCTTTTTGTCAATCTTGATCCATCAAAAATAATTCAAATTACTTTTGAAAAAGATACAAATATTGTTTGCGGACAGGCAGTCCATAGAAATGAATTTGGAATCGAAAGTGGAATCTTCTGGTCACCTAATTCAAACTACATTGCTTTTTACAGAATGGACCAAACAATGGTTACTGATTACCCGATTATTGATATATCTTCTGTCCCAGCAAGATTAAAAAACATTAAATACCCTATGGCTGGACAAACTAGTCATAATGTTACTGTTGGAATTTTTGATATAAAAACAAATAAAACTATTTTTCTTAAAACTGGCGAATCATTAGACCAATATTTAACATGTTTAACATGGTCACCAGACGAAAAATATTTTTATATAGCTCACTTAAATAGAGACCAAAATCATCTTCAATTAAAAAAATATGATGCAAAAACAGGTGAACTAATAAAAATTTTATTTGAAGAAAAAAATGAAAAATATGTTGAACCTGAAAATCCATTATTATTTCTTCCAGATAATAATTCGAAATTTTTATGGTTTTCAAAAAGAGATGGTTTTAAACATCTTTATCTATATGACAGCGATGGAAATTTAATTCGCCAGGTAACAAAAGGAAGCTGGGAAGTTACAAACTTCATCGGATTTGACGAGTCAGGAAAACATATTTTAATCACTTCAACTAAAGATAGTCCGCTTGAACGTCATGTTTATAAAATTAATTTAGAAACTGGCGAAACAAAAAAATTAACAAGTGAACCCGGAATTCATACAATCATTCCAAATTTTAATCAAAACTATTTCTTAGACTCTTACACTAATTTAACAACACCAAGAATCATTAACTTAATTAATAAAAAAGGCGAAGCAATTAAAAATCTTCTTACGGCAGATAATCCATTAAAAGAATATAAAATTGGAAAAACAAAAATTTTCAGTATAAAAAATGATGAGGGTATTGAACTATTTTGCAGAATGATTTTACCCTCTGATTTCGATACAACAAAAAAATATCCTGTGATAGTTTATATTTATGGTGGCCCTCATGCTCAGGAAATTACAAATAGCTTTGGTTATGGAAGATACTTTTTATGGTTCTACATGATGGCTCAAAAAGGTTACATAATTTTTACACTTGACAATCGCGGTTCTGCAAACAGAGGTTTGGAATTCGAACAAGCTACTTTTAGAAGATTAGGGACGATTGAAATTAAAGATCAGATGAGCGGTATAAATTACTTAAAAACTTTGTCATATATCGATACTACAAGATTTGGTGTTTTTGGATGGAGTTATGGTGGTTTTATGACAACATCATTAATGCTTAGAACCAATAACACATTTAAAGTTGGTGTTGGAGGTGGCGCTGTAATAGATTGGAAATTTTATGAAGTAATGTACACTGAAAGATATATGGACACTCCTCAAGCCAATCCGGAAGGCTACAAAGAATCTTCATTATTAAATTATGTGCAAAATCTAAATGGCAAACTTTTACTAATTCATGGAACTTTTGACCCTGTAGTCGTTTGGCAAAACACATTAGCATTTGTTCAAAAAGCTACAGAGTTAAACAAACCTTTAGATTATTTCCCTTACATAGGTCATGGTCACGGTGTTACTGGAAAAGATGCACTTCATCTTTACACTAAAATTACTAATTATTTCCTCGATAATTTATAAGGGAAAAAATAATTACTTATTTTGATAAAAATGAATATATAATTTTAACTAAAAATCAATTTTAATATCTTTGAAAAAAATGAAATTTATTTTAACAAGAGAGAAATATGTATAATGAAATCAATGAATTAATACTTAAGATTTATGAATTAGCTGAATTTGCAAAACGAAGAGATAAATTTTTTCTTAATGAAGTATGCAACTTTTTAGTAAAAGAATTTAACCTTGAATCAGCAGTACTATTTAGAATTAATGAAAACAAAACTCTCAAGATAATAGGGAAACCAAATAACATTAGCAATGAATTTCTTAAAACAAATAATTTTAATTGTAATGAATGCAATGTTATTATTGAAGAAACGCAGTATATTCTCAATTATAAAAATGACTGTCAAATAAAAATATCCGAAGGCAAACTTCACGAGGCATGCGCATTAATAAAAATTTCTGATTCAAAAAAATTTTTATTGAAAATTGCTTCTAAAGCTGAAATTGAAAAACATAAAAAAACAATAATAGAAAATACCCTCCATTTAATTGGATTATTTATTGAATATTGGTTTAATCGTCAGCCCGATTCTATGGGTTATTTTCCTAATCTAGTTTTTCATACTACGCAAGAACTCAAAGCAAATGCATCATCAATCATCAATTCTTATAATGTTATTTCAGAGAATAAAGATACCAATTTACCAGAACAATTATCTTTAATTAAGAAAAATGCCCAAAGTATTTTATTGAATATTAATGATTTAAGTGAGCTTTCAAAATATGAATCTAATAATTTATCGTTAAATAAAAACCAAATTAATCTCTATAAATTCATAAATGATATTGTAAATCTTTTTAAAAAAAGAACAAGCAAAAAAATAAATTTTGAAGTTGATATTTCTCCAGAACTAAATATTCCAATAGAAAAAGATGAACAAAAAATAAAATATATAATAAGTACACTCTTATATGTTACTTCAATATTAACTAAGGAAGGTAAGATATTTATCAAGGCTATTCTTAATCAAAATAAAAAATTGGAATGTACAATATCAAATGAAGGAAAAAATCTTGATGCAGATATTATAAATAACTTTTTCGAACCATTTAAGCTTCAAGGCCTACCAGAATTTAAGAATACTAATCTCACTGGATTAAGTTTAACTTTAGTTCAAAAATATATTAATTTTCTTGGTGGAAATATTACAATTAAAAATAATTCACCAATAGGAATAATATTTAACTTTACAATTAATGGAGAAAAGATGTCACAATTAGAATCTACAATATCAAAACTTCCACAGCCCTCAACTAAAAATAAAGTTCTTGTAATTGAAGATGATTATGCGACATCAAAACTGCTTAGCAATTATCTCAATAAGTGGGGCTATGTTCCTGCAATTGTAAGTACAGAAGAGCAAGCATTTAACATAATTAATTCTGAACCTTTGCTTGCAATCATTCTTGATATTGAATTATCCAACACTAATGGACTTGAGTTATTGAAAAAAATTCATGAGAATCCGAATGCAAAAAATGTCCCTGTAATTGTTTGCTCAATAGAGCCCGAACAACAAAAAGCATTTTTAATGGGTGCTGTTGAATATTTTATTAAACCAATAAATTACAATTATCTCGTAGAAGTTCTGACAAGTTACAAGTTAAGGAAAAATTCAACTATCTTATGTGTGGACGATGATGTCCCTACATTAAATTTAGTTAAGCAAGCAATTGAAAGCGTAGGATTTAATGCTTTGGCAGAAAGTGTATCTGCTAATGTAATGGAATTAATTAAAGACAAAGATATTGACCTTGCTATTATAGATTTAGATATGCCTGCTCCAAACGGTTTCGAATTAATAAAAATGATTAAATCGGATAAACGTTTTGCACATTTGCCAATTATTATTTATACAGGGAAAGAAAATTACAAAGAAGACCTTTATAAAATTGAAGGCTTATTTGATGAGTTACTTGAAAAACGTTCCACAAATATTGAAGACCTTGCTGATGTTATCAATTCAATGATAAATAGATATGAAGTTCCACCCCCTGCCGAAGAAGTACTATCTAAAAAAGGTGTTAAGAAAATATTACTTGCAGAAGATTATAAACATTCTCAGATAATTGTAACACGCCTGTTAAAGAAAAATAATTTTGAAGATATTGTTGTAGTTGAAAATGGAGAAGATGCTGTAAAAATGGCTAAACAAGAAAAATTTGATTTAATACTCATGGATATGCAAATGCCAATCATGAATGGATTTGAAGCTACAGAAAAAATTCGCCAGATGCCTGAATACAAAAATGTTCCAATTATCGCACTAACTGCATTTGCTATGAAAGGTGACAGAGAAAAATGTCTTGAAGTAGGAGCTACAGATTATATTCCCAAACCAATTGACAGCAAGGAATTCATTGACAAGATTAAATATTATACGAATACATAATATCATTATATCAAAAATTATTCAATCGAAGATTAACATTTTATAAACAATTAAGAATTTATTTATTCAGTTCGGCATCTTTTTTTAAAACTTCATTTTCCATTGATTTTTTATATTCAATCATTTTTTTCGAAAGATTGCTATCATGTGTAGAGAGAATTTGTATAGCTAATAATCCTGCATTCTTCGCGCCATCTATAGCAACAGTAGCAACAGGAACACCGCCTGGCATTTGAACAATTGATAATAATGAATCCAATCCATTTAATGCACCACTTTTCAATGGGACTCCAATAACAGGAAGATGAGTATATGATGCAACAACACCTGGTAAATGAGCTGCTAAACCTGCACCTGCAATTACTACTTTTACTCCCCTATCTGCTAAACTTGAAACATATTCTTTAACATGATTTGGTACTCGATGAGCTGATAGTATTCTCATTTCATAATTAACTTGAAATTCTTCTAATACTTCAGCTGCTTTTTTCATAATAGGAAGATCTGAATCACTCCCCATAATTATGCTTACTAAAGTATTATTTCCCATATAATTACTTTCATAAAGTTTTTAATTTTGCTTCAAAATATATAAACAAAAAAGCAGAACTCAAAATATTGCTCTGCTTTTTTGCTAAGGAGCTATCATGCATCGAATTATCTACGTTTAATTGAACCTACTCCAGACACATTTGTTTTTGCTTCTTTAGGATTTCCATAATAATCAATTGAACCAACACCTGATACAGAGGCATTAAGGTAATTTGAAGAATATACTTCTGCATTACCAGTGCCGCTCACAGATACATTGACATCTGCAGCTTTTAAATCTTTGGCATTTAAATTCCCAGCACCTGCGATTTTTGCGTCAAGTTTCCCTGTAATTCCTGTTAATTTAATATTCCCTGCCCCGCTTAAATTAACTGTGAATTCATCAGTATTAATGTTCTTAACACTTATTGAATTTGCCCCTGAACAGTTTAATTCTTTTAAATCATTCACAGTAATTTCCAAAACCATTTCTTTTCGAGGTGAAATATTTTTTCTCGTATCAATTTTTAATGTTTTCCCATAAACATTACTTCTGATGTAAGGCAATAAATTTTCTTCAGCTGTAATTTTTAATGATGGTCCTTCGCCACATTTTACTTTTACTAAATATGCCCCTGCTACTTCCAATTTAGTAAAATCGGAAATGTTTCGATTTTCTGTTTTCAACTTTCCATTCCCTCTTATGCCCCAAAATGCACATGAACAACCACTTGCAATTAATGCAAATAACAATACAAAAGAAATTATTTTTCTTTTCATAATAACCTCCAAACTTTGACTTGTTAGACGATAATACATTATAGAAAGTTCTATTTTTTCTTTTTAGAGATTTAATGAATTATAGTAAATACTCAATACTTTTTTTATTTTCTATTGTGAAATAAAATTTTTTGATTAAAGATGACAAATGAAGAACTAAATAATCTTCAAGCTGAAGCATATGAACACCTCTGGAATGGAAGATACAGATTAGCATTATCAACTGCAGAAAAGGTATACCAATTTCGGCCAGACGATAGCGAAGCAGCTATTTGTCTTGCTTGGGCATATCTTGAAAATGGAAATCCATCTAAGGCACTTGAATATGCAAATTTAGCTGTTGAACTAAAAGGAGAATCTTCTCGAACAAGATTTTTTAGAGCTTACTTACTTTCCCGTTTAAGTATTTTTGAAGGAGCTATAGCAGATATAGAAAAATCACTAAATAAAGAAAGAGAATTATTAAGCTGGACTTATTTAACACTTGTTCGTTCTTTTGCAGGTTTAAAAAAATTTGATGATGCACTTAATACTTTAAAAATCGGCTACCTCATTGATGAGGGTAAAAATAAATCTTGGGATAAATTAAAAGCATATATTCACAAGGCAAAGACCTACTTTAACGATAATAATATGTTATCCCCTTCTAAAATTAAAGAATTATTAAATGATGCTTATGAAGCATTAAAAGATAAAGAATATTGGTTTGCACAGCTAGCTTCAAAAAAATTATTATCTCAAAAAATTCAGAATAATGAAAAAGATGAAGCAGAACTTATTGAATTAGAATCTATGTTTTATTTATTTCAGTATAAGCCTGCATTTAATAAAGCTGAATCACTTAAAAACAAATTCCACAATAACCAGAAGTTTAATTACATCTATAATTCACTTAAGAAATATTTATCAACTAATGAGGAATTAGAAGAACCAAAAACAATTGAAAGAAAAACAAAAATTGAACTTCCTGATTTATCGAAAGTTGAAGAACAAAGAGAAGAATACAAATTCAATTCGATATATTATCCAAATGACTATGTTCAAATTATATCAATAAAAATTTTTGATTCTAGTAGCGAAAATAAACCTGACGAAAGACATTATTATAATCAGGTTGATAAAAATGTAAACTGGTTGGGAGCTGAAGTTATTTTCAATAATCCATTTTATCTAAAAGAGAATCGGTCTTATGAATGTAAACTGATATGGTATATTGATGATTTTGAAATTGGTAATAATGAGTTCAAGTTAAATGTTCCAAAAGATTGGGATTCAATAATTTTCACACAAAGGATGGGTTCGGATAAACCTAATTTTTGGAAAAAGGGACAGGCAAAAGTAGAAGTATATATTAACAACTTTAAAGTTGGCGAGAAGTATTTTGGAATAAGCAGCTTCAGAATTAGTGATGAAGAATTTATTCCACCGCCTACAGTTACCAAAACAAAAGAACAAACAACCTCTATTATTCCCGCATCTGATAAAAGCATTAATGAATTATTAATTGAATTAGATTCGTTCATCGGCTTGAATAATATCAAACAAGCAATACGAGATTTTATTTCTTATCTGGAATTTTTAAATGAAAGAAAGAAACATGGTTTAAAAGCAGAAGACAAGATTGCAATTAATGCTGTATTTCTGGGTAATCCAGGTTCAGGTAAAACAACAATTGCACGATTGCTCGGAAACATTTTTAAAGCTATGGGAATTCTTCCATCAGGACATGTTATTGAAGTTGACCGTGCTGGTTTGGTTGGTCAATATATTGGTGAAACTGCTCAAAAAACAGAAAAGGTAATTAATGATGCTATAGGAGGTGTTTTGTTTATTGATGAGGCTTACACACTTGTTAAAAAAGGTGGAAGCTCTCAGGATTTTGGACAGGAGGCAATTGATATCCTTCTAAAAAGAATGGAAGACCGCAAAGGAGAATTTGTTGTTATCGCTGCTGGATATACTGATGAAATGAACGCTTTCCTTAATTCAAATCCTGGATTGAAATCAAGATTTACACATACTTTTGTATTCGAAGATTATACTCCAGAAGAACTTATTCAAATCTTTAATCTCTATCTCAAAAAAGAAGAATACAACATCACATCTGATGCATTAGAATTATTAAAAAAAGAATTTATAAATCTTTATAGAA
>JARYLX010000123.1 GCA_029907415.1 Melioribacter sp. | reverse complement strand
TAATTCAACCAGGGCATTCTAATTGTAAAGACCCACCTGTCGTCCATAGTACCACTTGAATGTTCATCCCTTTCATAGGGTTTTAATGATGGATTGTAAGGTAAATTATCAGTTATTGTAGATGCATCTCCAAGATGATGATATTGGTGCAAGTTGCCTACAATTATTCCACGAACTGCATGTCCTACATTTTTTTGTTGTGCAACTAATTGCAAAGTACCATGTTCAATTTGCTGCAATAAATCAGGTACACCATCAGGTCTTCGTATATCGACATATTTTGTTTTTTTATCAACAAAAGTTTGGTCATAAGTTAATTTAAATGATTCCCATGTATCTACCAGACTGAGAACAACACTACAATGAGAACGAGTTTCAATATCAAAATCTCCAGCATCAAACCAGCCACCAACTGCTAATCCAGGAATTCTTTCAAATGGTTTGTATTTCGTATAAGTAGATGAATCCATATTATAAAGGTCAAAATGAACATAGTTTGTAGGAGCTTGAAGAGCATCATCCTGATATGGTAATCCATGCCAAACTCGATAAGCTTCGTTAACAAACATATGGTCCATTTGAACAGGGAAAAATTGGCCAAGTGTTAAGTGCCATACATCATTATATATTCTTTTATTAATTGAAATTGGTTTGGTTAATTGTTCTCCATATTTAATAACATATAAACCTGTATCACGAACTGAACTAAAATCAAATATACCATACTGATAACGAAGAAACTTACCCCATGATCTTACAGGACTATTAAGAACCTCAATTAACTGTCCTGTAGGTAATAATTTGTAAAGGGAAACAGATTTCTGAAATTTATCATTCTTATCAAGTTCAATAATTGCATATTTTTTTTGAGAGGGATGATATCCCACTTGAGAATAAGTTATGTTTGGTTTTCGAATCCAATTTTGAATTGTTGATGCTTTAATGTTCCACTCTACTACTTTGCCTTTAGTATTTGATGGAATTAAACTTCTAACAACAAACCATCCATTTTGAGCAACATTGCGGCCATCAAACAGCATTAGTTTCCCAAGCAATGAACTTATTTGAATTCGGCGTTCAGCATCTTCTGGAGCTAACACTATCTCAGAGCCTTCAGCAATTGGCTCTGGTTCTACAAATTCATTACGTCCTCTGTCATCAAAAGTATTGTGTCCTGCAAACTGTGGAATCTTTTCTTTAATTGGTTTAACTTCTACTGGTCCAGATGGATACAATGGAAATATTCCAACTCTATTATCAACCAAATAAGTTTTTTCAAAATAAGCAGAAGGCAAAAACTCAATATTAAATCCCGCATGTCCTTCCAGTTCTTTAGGCAAAGGATTATCAAGAAAAACACTAATGTTTAATCCATCATTTGTTCCTTTGACTAAAATCTTTGAGTCAAAATTATAATCTTTATATCTGAGAGTAATTTCTACACTGTTATTTTTTTTATCAACTTTTCTTTCATGAAGCATAGGAACTAAATCCCATTGTTCTGGAGTATGTCTTAATCTCACTCCTCCTCCAGTTGCTGTGCGGACTCCATGATGAATAAATTCAATACCAGCCGTTTTTTCATCAAAGAAAAATCCTGTGTATTGATTACTGAAAACAAAAACATCAAATCCTCTCGATTCAAAATAGTCTAAATCATTAAGAGTTAATTTTTGCGAAAATACTTTTGAAGAAAAAACAACTATTAAGAAACATACCAATAGAACAAAATAATTGGATTTTACATTAGTGTTCTTCATAACTATCACCTTTATAGCTTTATTTATTGATAATGTATATAAAATTAATTTAATACTATACCCAATGACAATAATTTCGTTTTCAAAATATCATCATAAATTTTTACACCATACTTATTTCTTAATTGATTGATGAGTTCTTTCGAAATTTGTTCTTTGTAATAATTTATAAAATCATTTTTAATTTTATCTTTCACATCATCAAAGGTTAATTGTTTTTCATCTCTTTTGTAAACACATTTAATTAAAGCATACTTTGTTTCGTTTTCATTTTCACGATATTCAATTGGCCCTAACACTTCATCCTGATTCATATTAAATGCTGCTTCACTTAGCAAAGGTTTTTCATTTGTATTTTCAGAAACTATTTCACCTGTTTTTTTACGAATAAATCTTTTCACAAAAACTCTTTTGTCTAACTTTTCAAAAGGGACTCCATTTTTATAATCTTCTTTGAATTTATTTATTGTAACCGTATCATCTGAAACTATCAGGTAGATATTAACTTTTGCTAATTGATAATAAAGTGAATCCTTATTGCTTTCATAAAATTTTTTCAAGGCATTCTCATTCGGTTCTGGAATTTGTTTATCAATTACTTCCTTATCATACAGTTTTACAATTTCATCTACCATGAAATTACTTTTCAGATAAGGATTCATAACTTTTTTCTCGAGTCCAAGTTGTTTTGCCTTTTTTGCAACAGCTTCTATCTTAAGTGCTTCTATAATAAAATTCTTCACATCTTGATCTTTTATAATTGATGACCGTCCCATTATTAAAACATCTTCTAAAATTTGTAAAAATTTTTTCAAATCTACTCTGTATTTAGGAGCCGTTAAAATTGTAAAATTTTTCCCTTTCGAAATAGCGGTCACAATTGTGTCTTTATATGCACTCTCGTAAAAGTGGGGAGTTTTCGACCACTTGACAATTTGTTCAACTGCAGATTCATTCCATTTTATTTTGTTTTCATCAATTAATTTTTTTTGTTCTTCTTCAAAATCTTTTATACTGAGATAAGAAAAAGCCTGTCTAAGAGCAGTTCGTATTTCATCTTTTACTTTTTCGAGTGGTTCTACTTCTATTTTCTTTATTTCATAAACTTTGATAATGTAAAAAGATTGCGATGTTTCAATTATTCTAATCGAGCCTTCTGGAAGATGAAAAACAATATTATTTATTTCTGACATTAAACTTTTTTTCCAGTCAATTGGAGCGGCAATACCACCATTTTTATTTGTTAGTTCATCATCCGAATAAATTTCTGCAAGTTTTCCAAAATCTTCTCCTTCTTCTAATTTCTTTTTCAGTAAATAAGCTAAATTTCTTAAAGAATCTATCAATGTTTGCGGCATATCATAAGTTTTATTAAGAAGAATATTTCTGTAATTGACTATCCTATCCATCATTCGATAAACTTTGTGTATAGCAGAATCTGTAACATATTTATCTGCATATTTCAAATTATAATATTCATTATATAACTCTTCATTAATAGCTCGATTAATATTTTTCAGTAAATTTTTTTCTTTATGTAGATTCCTTTCAAAAAAATCAAATACTTTTAATCTGTTATTCACAATACGATTTAATGCAGGAATATAGCCTTTTGATTTTTCATTCAAGAAAATTTTATTATAGAAATATTCAAGAACATAATTATGCAGGTCTGAAAAACTTATTACAAAATTTTCCCCCACTTTTGCTACAATGCTATTAGTGTCACTTACTTGTGCAATTAATTTTGATGACAAGAAGAATAGCACAACAAATATTTTAAAACTTTTAATAAACTTAAGTTTATTCATTAGGAGACTCACTAATTTAATTCTACAAAATAATGGTATTACTTCATATAAATCATTTTCTTACTTACAACACCGTAGTCAGTATATAACTGGTAGAATAAAGTTCCCGATGATATTGTAGGGGGAGTATAATCAATTGAATATTCTCCTGGATTTTTTTCTTCATTGATTAAAGTATCAATAATTCGTCCAAGAATATCGTAAACTTTCAATGTTACTTTTGAACTCTTAAGAATTCTAAATGAGATTTTTGTACTTGGATTGAATGGATTGGGATAGTTTTGAACAAGTTCAAATTTATCTATAACATTATTCATTTCATCTACAGAAGTTGGAGAAGTAAAAGAAAGTTGCGGTGTAGTCCATGTAATCCATTTAGACAAATCTGGATTATAAGGACTGCGTTCAATGTTTGTATTAACATCTTTTTTATCAAGTAAAAACTTTTCTACAAAAGCAACAACTTCAGGTCTTTGAATTTCCGGCAATTGGCAATGATTATGACCTCCAATCTTGGAAAAACCAAATCTATCAGGAACCCCAAGTGCTTTCCAGACTTCATGAGCAGCTTTACAAGCTACATGACCAGATTCTTCTGCCAGCCACTCATAATCAGGATTTCCGAGAACAAATAAGGCTCTTGGAGCAATCATAGCCATTAACTCGTGATGGTCGAATGGTAATTTATTTACTGCATTGTTGAATAAACGCAGGTCTTGGTGATACCATGGTGCTCCTTGAGCATTACGAAGAGTTTCTCTGCTTCCACTCAAAGTTTCTGTTACACGCCATGCTGCATCGCCACCTCCGCCAGGTTCCTGAGCAATTGTCAATGCTATACGTTCATCGAATGCAGAAGAAAATAGAGCAATTTTGCCTGCAAATGAACAGCCTGTAATTGCCAGTCGTTTTAAATTAATTTTTGAAGCAAGTGTTTTTTCTAACCCATCAATAATTCTACTAACACCCCATGCCCAGGCTGTAAAGAATCCAACTTTTGAATCTGGAAAAAGTTTGTAAAATCCCCCTGTTCCTCTCTTAACATCAAAGCCCCATGGAGCTAATTCCCAGAATCTATATTGAATTGTAGCAATTCCTCGGGTTGTGAAAATATCTGAGGGTAAACTTCCTGTGCCAAATCCAATACCAATCACAGCTGGGAAAGGACCTTCTCCTTTTGGAAATGTAATTTTAGATGTTAAAACAAGTGTATCGCCATTTTGAATTATTGTAACAATTAAAGTACTGTCAGCAGAAAATTCAGCCAATAAAGTATCAGGCGGAGCTGGTTTTAAGCCAGTTTCATAATATTGAATTTGAGCCCCAATTTCTGCTCTTCTGCAGCGCCAATCTTCAAAACTCTTAATCCTGCCTTTTGAGCTATCAGACCACATAAAGGGGTCAGGCAAAGTTTTAATTACAGGAAGTTCATTAAAAGAAGGCAATGGAGGAAGCGAACAATTTTTCCCTGTGTTTTCCACTTCATAAGATAAAGGCAATTCCTGTGAATAATTATTACAAAAAAATATTATTGTCAAAAAAAACATCAAGAAAATTATTCTCTTCATTTTTATATCTTTTACATAATTATTAAAAATAATGAATTATAGCATTAATAACTTTGCAGCTTATGTGGTTAGCATATAAATCATATAATAGAATGTATAATTTGAAGTCAACCAAAACACATTGAAATTCATGTAAGCAGAAATTTTTCATAAAAAATTAGTGGAAGCATTCTATTCGAACACTTCCACTTAAAAAGTATAGATAAAGAATAATTAGATTACTTCATGAGAATCATCTTTTTCGAAATAGTATTATTTCCGAATTGTACAGAATAGACATAAACACCACTTGAGAGGCTGCTTGCATCAAATTTAACTTTATGATTTCCTGCCTGCTGGAATCCATTATACAAAGTAGCTACTTCCTTACCAAGGAGATTATATACTTTAATAATTACATTACCAGATTTTGGCAAATCATAAGAAATTGTTGTTGTAGGGTTAAATGGATTTGGATAATTCTGATAAACATTGAAATCAGTTGGTATAATTTCAGCTGTTTCAACATTAGTTGGTAATTGACCTTTGTTCAAGGCATTTTTCAATGTTGCAATTTCAGCATCTCTTTGTGCAAGCCACTGAGCTTTCTTCTCTGGGAACCAATTTAAGTCTCCAAGTGGGAAACCACCCAAACCAGCTGTTAACAATGTTGCATTTGTATATGATAAATCAATCGGAATTGGCCAGTCAGAAACATGAGGATATTCAGCTTCACTATAAACTTTTCTCCATAAATTCAATACTGCAGTACTATTAGTTGTATCAACTGTGTTCAAGCAGAATTCTCTTATTTCTGATTTTATAGCTGCACTGAACAAATCGTTTGGGTTGTTAAATTGTGGGTCAACCGAATACCAGTTACCTTCTACTAAGTAAGGATATTTTTGATTATCATCGAACATAGCCTGAGTGCGTGCATTCATTCTAATCATTTGAGAAAACCATTGGTCGGTGTTATTTGTCTTTCTCTGTGCAAGAACCTGATGCATATCAGCAAAATAGCTATCCCAGTAAGCATTATTATTTGTAACCAATACTTTTCTATCAACCTGTTCATAATCTGCTGGCAAATCTCTAACATTAATTAATCCTGTTGGTTGCAAATCTAGGTCGGTTTCGCTAAGGTCTAATGATGGACAATATGGTTGCATGTTGCTATTAACAAAGATATTGTTAGCAATAATCATATTGCTTACATAACCCTGATTTTCGAAAACAATTCCTGCACAATTAACAAATGTATTATGATTAACAAAGACTTCTTTTACAGGATAGTTTCTAAATTTATACAACATTCCTTGACCCATAACATGAGTACTATTTTCTACCCAGATTACATCAGTGTTGTGTTCAACATTATCATAAACACCGCCATTACGTCTGCAGGGCTGTCCGCTCATATTAACAAAGTAGCAGCCATTGATATACAATTTAGTACCTTCTACTTGATTTGAAGCAACAAAGACCCATCTGGTTCTTTCAAACAAACAATTTTCCAAAGTAACAGTGCAACCCTCTTTAGAACCCCAGAAGAATGTCCATCCAAGATTATTTGTAGCTGAAGCAGGAATCATATTCACATTTTTTACAGTAACATCACCGCCAAAATTGATACCACCTGTATTTGTTCCAGAACCGCAAATTACAGGTGGATGAGACTCAGCATCTTTATTAGTTACAAGTGGTCTATTGTCCTCGCCGATAATTCTCGTGTGTATCTGGTCGCTTGTTGTAGGATTGCTTGCCAAACTATAAACTTCGTTCTTTTTCAAAAGATAAACTCTTCCTGCTGGGGGAGCACTATCATATACAATTGCACCATATAGTGTATTATCCCCCGGTTTTACAACCGCAGTATCTCCTCTAAATTCTTCAATATAATCACTTAGGTTTTGTGCTATCGAAGTTCCTGTAATAAAGAGAATTAAGACAAGTATAAATTTTACAAAGTTCTTCATGGTTACCTCCTATTATTTTGTTATTAAGTTAATTTGTTGTTACAGTGTAAGAATTAGATCAAATATTTTATAGCATTCCTCCTCCGCTTATTATTTAATAATAAATTATTTACAAACTATATCTTAGAGAAATTTCATAAAAAGTTGGACTGTAAGTAGTTGAAGCTAAATTCGATATAATTTCAGTTGTATTTGGTCTGCGAAAATCTCTGTAAGTTTTTATTGGTTTACGGAATAAATTAATACCATTAAATGCAATACTTAATCCATCTATAGGAAGTTTTTGTTGCAAAGTTAAATCCCATTTATGAATAGCAGTTGTCAGCTGATCTTCTTCGGGTCTAACACCAACATAAGATGTTACAGCATCTTTCAAATTATAAGATATTCTTCCTGAAAAACCTTTGTAATCAACACCGATAGCAATATTAAGAATATGGTCTGCCTGATGGAGTAATCTGCCTGAATAAATTCTTGATTTTGTTAGATAAAAATGACGCTGTTTTATACCGCTGCCAGCAACAGAATCAATATTTTCTATAATCAGATAATCCATCTTAGACCATGTTCTTGTATAATTAATATTTAAAACCAGAGAGTTAAATGGCTTTGGCAGATACCAGAAGTTTGTTTGCCATTCAATTTCAAATCCTCTTAGATAGCCAGGGTTTGGATTATTCACATAAGAAGAAACAAGTTGAGACCTGTTAGGTGCTTGAACATTCAAATTTTTCCAGAGTGCGGAATCCGGGAACCAAACGTTCCATGCTTTTATATTTTGATAATAAAATTGTGTATTGAAAAATACATCCTTCAGCTTTTTATAAAATCCAGTTACTGTAAAGAGTCCAATTTTGTTACTATAGAGATATAATGCCAAATCATAATTTGTAGTTACAGTAGGTTTAAGATTTGGGTTACCAGCCGAAGCACCACCGCCTGGCTCAAAATAAATATTGGGCAATATAGCTAAATAATCTGGCCGTGAAATTGACTTTGTGTAAGCTGCTCTTAAATCTGCCCAATCAGTAATTTTGTATCTAAGTTGCAAATTCGGGAAGAAGTTTTCATCATTACGATTAGAGGTATTCAATGTATCAAAGAGAACACCATCACCATCAACTACGTGAGTTACATAGAAAAAGTTGGCTTTATAGTTCATATTAAAATGTTCATATCTTGCACCAAGAATTAAGTTAAATCTATTACCAATATTAAATTCGCCCATAAGATAAGCAGCTTTAAATGTTTCTTTTCCATCAAAATCGTCTCGTTCGGATTGTGCTCTGTGTCTTGATTTTAACCATCCGCTTGCAGATTTGGGCAGGAAAGAATCCATTATACTCTTATCAATAACATAATCGAATTTGTAAGTGCCATCAAGAAAATAATTGCCTCTATCATAATTGTTATTCCTTACATAATCAAACATAAGGGGAGATGAATTACTAAGGACTTTATCAGAGAAAAAGTTGCTCACATTATTATAAAAGTCGGGATCTCCAACCCTGTGATAGCTTACTTCAGTATT
>JARYLX010000122.1 GCA_029907415.1 Melioribacter sp. | reverse complement strand
GGAGCAGATTTAGCAACCCCAAATAATAAGTCTGTTAAAATTGTTAGAACTGATGAAAATTTTACTAAAAGAATAGAAAACTTAATTGACAAGTACGATGAAAAACTTCCTGAATTAAAAAATTTTATTTTGCCTGGAGGTTCAAAAGCTGCATCATATTTACATTTAGCAAGAACAGTTTGTAGAAGAGCAGAAAGAGAAGTAGTTTCATTGATAAAAGAAGTAGAAATTAATCCACAAATTGAAGTATATTTGAATCGGCTTTCGGATTTATTATTTGTTCTTGCAAGGTATGAAAATTATATTAATGGTATAGAAGATATTAAGTGGAATCCTTGAAATAATAGCAGCCCCAGATTAAATATAAAGTTTGGGGGTGACGTGGTTTCGACGGGGTTACTGGTTCTTTGAACTGCGCACCGTGTTCACCGTAGACACGTTAAACGACGGTAAAAAAATAAATGGCGAATATAACTACGCATTAGCTGCTTAATTAAAAACAGCAGCCGCTCTTTAAATCCTTTCGTATCAGGATTTAACAGAGCGTCGTCAATGATACGATAGCCAAGTCAAGTGTCCGTGTAGACAAGGCGAAATTCTAACGGAATAGTCCTGTTAAAATCTGTCTGTCGATGTTAACAGGGCGAAACTTAAAAGACAGACTATGTGCGTAGACGTTCATTGAAAGGTAACTTCGGACCGGGGTTCGACTCCCCGCACCTCCACCAAAATTTTATTTAGCTACTAAGCCAATTTTTTTTAATATCAAACCTAAACTCAAACTTCAGAAAAATTATTCTTCCCATAACTAAAATTTTCATCATCTTATATCAATCTTTTAATCTTAATATGTGTCACTAAGAGTTTCTGGTTAAAAAAAATTTGAACTTCTTCTTTTTAATGTGAGTTAAATCAACTGTTAGTTAATAAAAAATTAGGTATCCAAATCTATATTGAATATTTAATATAAACTAATTAAGTTCCAATTAAAGTTAATGTATTAAGTTATATAGCAAACATTCGATAATCATAAAAAAGAAATTATTGTACTGTAAAAAATCTTCATATAAAATTCTGGGGGTTACATGGTAACTGTCCAGATAATCTATAATCTCTCAGTTCTTGTTGCAGCCAGTGTGATTTCTAATTTTCTTGATGTAAGATGGAATAGAAATACCTTAACAGGCAAAATTCTACAAGGTATTACTTTTGGTTTTATATCAATTCTTGCAATGTTAAATCCATTTGTCTTATCGAAAGGAATTATTTTTGACGGACGCTCTGTAGTTCTAAGTTTATGTGCTTTGTTTTTTGGAAATTTATCCGGAATAATTGCTGGATTTATGGCTATTGTAACGAGAATTTATATCGGTGGCGGTGGAGTTTTAATGGGGGTTTCGGTTATTACCACATCTATAATTGTTGGATTAGTATTCCATTTATTAAGGAGAAAAAATAAAATTCAGCTAAGTAATCTTAATCTCTATTTATTTGGTATTGTTGTTCATACATTGATGATTATATTAATGATTTTGTTACCAAAAGGTTATACTTCACAGGCACTTCAAACTGTCGGTCTGACTGTAATTATTTTCTATCCTATTGCAACTGTACTTATAGGGAAAATTCTTTTAGACCACGAAATTAATTTGAAGATAAATAAAGAATTAAAGGAAAGTGAATCAGTAAATCGCGCAATTCTTGAAGCTATTCCCGATATTGTTTTTTTAATTGATAAGAATGGAAATTTTTTAGCATATAAAACTTACTCTACAGATGAATTATATGTCCCCCCGGAAGAATTTTTAGGCAAAAATATTAAGGAAGTATTGCCTCCATTTCTTGCTGATATAACTATGGCGAATATCCAAAAAGCATTAAGTAAAAAAGAAATGCAAGTTTATGAATATGATTTGCAAATGCCTGACGGGATACAATTTTATGAAGCAAGAATGTCACCGGGCATTTATGATAATGTTGTTGTTGTAATAAGAAATATAACAAACCAAAAATTGTTTCAAGAAAAACTTCTTAAGAGTGAAAAGAAATTTTCAACATTGTTTCAAAAAACTTCCGTTCCAGTAGAATTATTGAAATTTCCTGAATTACAATATGCAGATGTGAACTTAGCCTGGACTGATTTATTTGGTTTTTCAAAGGAAGAAATTATTGGTAAAGATGCAATTGAAATAGGAATAATTAAGAGTAAAGAAACTATAAGTTTTTTAGTAAATGAAATTAAACTTAATAATCATATTAAAAATTATGAACAAACTTTAATTACAAAAACAGGAAATCAAATAATTGTTTTATCTAATAGTGATGTTATTGAAATTGATGGTGCAGAATATCTTTTGACTTCACTTCAAGATATTACTTTACTAAAGAAATCAGAAGAAGAGATTAAAAAATTGAATAGAATTTATGCTGTACTTAGCGATATTAATCAGATGATTGTAAGAAAAAAAAATAAACAAAAAATATTTGATGAAGCATGCAGAATAGCAGTAGAAATAGGTTTGTTCAAATTAGCATGGATAGGAGAAATCAATCAAACTAATATGAAAATAATCCCTGTATCTATTTATGATGAGAGTAAAGAATATTTTCGCCAGCTGGAAGCTGCATTCGAGCAAGAACAATTCATTCAAAGTCAATTAGCTGAAACAATTGGCTCAAAGAAATATAAAATTATTAATGATGTCGAATTACTTCCAATGGAAAAAATTGCTAAAAAGTATAATCTAAAATCAGCAGCATTTTTCCCAATTATCGTAGCCGATAAAGTTGTTGCGATTTTATGTTTTTATTCAGATGAAAAAGATTTTTTTGATAATGTAGAAATAAAATTATTGAATGAATTAGCAACTGATATTTCATACGCACTTTCTGCAATAGATAATGACCTTAAAAGACAGGAAGCAGAAAACAAGGTAAAAGAAAATGAAAGATTTTTATCAACATTGATTGATAATCTTCCAGGCTTTATTTACAGATGTGCCAATGATAAAGATTGGACAATGTTTTACATCTCTCGTCAGTGTGAAGAAATAACCGGATATAAGCAAGAAGAATTTATTAATAACAATGTTATAGCTTTCAATGATATTATTCATCCTGCATATCAGCAATTATTGTGGAATGAATGGCAAAAAATTCTTAGTCAAAGAAAATACTTTGAGTATGAATACCCAATAATTACCAAAACAGGAGAACTAAAATGGGTTTGGGAAAGAGGAAGAGGTATTTTTTCTGAACAGGGAGAATTGCAATATCTTGAAGGTTTTATAACTGATATAACTAAACGTAAATTATTGGAAACTATGATTAAAGAAGAAGAAGAAAAATTGCGACTGCTTGTAGAGGGCACATCATACTTTTTCTTCTATACACATGATACAGAAGGTAGGATAACTTATATATCTCCATCTGTTGAACAGATTACTGGTTACAAAGTTGAAGAATGGCTCAATCAGACTCACTGGTTTGTCACTGATTCCCCAATAAACTTACAGGCAAGAGAAAATACAAGAAAAATGCTTAGAGGTGAAAAGTGTCAATATCCAGTCTATCTTGAAATTAATAATTCAAAAAATGAAAAAATTTTACTTGAGGTTTATGAA
Organism: Melioribacter sp.; assembly: GCA_029907415.1. Lineage (GTDB taxonomy): Bacteria > Bacteroidota > Ignavibacteria > Ignavibacteriales > Melioribacteraceae > Rosettibacter > Rosettibacter primus. Next base: position 5,025 of record JARYLX010000122.1, on the reverse strand, counting down.
GTACCTTATTATAAAGATGGAAAGATAGTCGGATTACATGGAATTGCCCGAGATGTAACGGAACAGAAAAGAGCTGAGGAGTTATTAAAGAAAAGTTATGATAGATTAAATAGAGCTGAAATAGTTTCTAAATCAGGTAATTGGGAACTAAATCTTAATACTAAAAAAATCTCGGCTTCAAAAGGAGCAGCACTAATTTATGGGATGGATGTTGAAGAAGTAAATTATGAAGATATTAAAAAAGTACCTTTGCCAGAATATAGAACTCTTCTTGATAATGCACTAAAAAATTTAATTGAAAATGATATTCCCTATGATGTTGAATTCAAAATTAAAAAAGTAGATACAGGGGAAATTCGAGATATACATTCGGTTGCTTTTTATGATAAAAGTTCAAGAATTATATTTGGAATTATACAAGATATAACCGAAAAGAAAAAATTAATAGAGGAATTAATTGAAGCAAAAGAAAAAGCAGTTACATCCGAGAAAATTAAAACTAATTTTTTAGCACAAATGTCACATGAAATAAGAACACCAATAAATATTATCATGGGAAATTTGTCGTTGCTAAAAGAAGAATTGTGTAAAAATTTAGATGATGAAATTTGCGAATTATTTGATGGTATTGAACTTGCCAATAAAAGAATAATGAGAACAATTGATTTAATTCTGAATGTCTCAGAACTACAAACAAAATCATATGAGCCAATTTTTAAAGAAGTAGACCTCGGGAAAAATATTTTACCTTCGTTATATGAAGAACATAAATTACTTGCGGAAAAGAAAAATTTGAAATTCATTTTGAATAATAAAATAAAAGATGCAAGAATTATAGCTGACGAATACAGTATAACACAAATTTTTGCAAATCTGATAGACAATGCACTTAAATATACTCAAGCAGGTGATGTAGAAATTAATTTAGATAAAAATGAAAAAGGAGAAATCTTTGTTGAAGTGAAAGATACCGGAATTGGTATGAGTGAAGAATTTATGCAACATATTTTTGAGCCTTTTAATCAAGAAGAACAGGGATATTCCAGATCTTATGATGGAACGGGTTTAGGCCTTTCTCTTGTGAAAAGCTACTGTGAAATAAATAAAGCAAAAATAGAAGTGGAAAGCAAAAAAGGTGAAGGAACCACCTTTCGAGTAACATTTTGCAAAGATTAATTTAAACCCAGCGTTTAATAAATAATAGCTCGCAATATTATAAAATGCCTACAATAAAAAATCATGCCAGTTAACCTTTTTCGTTGCATTCAGTTCTTTATTGCCTTAAATTTGAAAGCGTTATGAATAAGTTTTTGTCTACAAATATTTTGTTTACAAAATTAACAGCAGCAGGTAACGATTTCATTTTATTCGATAGAAAATTAAATCCATCTATTGAAATAAATGGGGATTTTATTCAAAAATTATGCAATAGAAGAACAGGAATTGGGGCCGATGGGGTGTTGTTAATTTCTGATTCATATAATTACCCATTTGAATTGGATTATTTTAATTCTAATGGAACAACAGGTGTTTTATGTGCCAATGGTGCAAGGTGCGCTTTAAGATATGCCTATTTAAGTGGAAGAATAAACAAAAATAAAGTCGAATTTTTAGTAAATGGAATTCAATATGCCGGGGAAATCCTGGATGATAAGCTGGTTAAGTTTTATCTAAATGAACCCAAAAAAATAAAGGTAAATTTTAAGATAAAGGCTGCAGAACAATTGATAAATGCATCCTATGCGGATACAGGTGCTCCGCATGTTGTTATTAGAATTTCAGACATCCTAAAAAATTCTAAACGGCTCGATTCAAGTTATAAGGATATTGATGAAGTCCCTGTTTATAAGATTGGACAAGAAATACGATATTCTCGAGATTTTGAGCCTGATGGCACAAATGTTAATTTTATTGATGTTCAAGAAGATGTTATTAAAATTAGAACTTATGAAAGAGGGGTTGAAGATGAAACATTGGCTTGCGGAACCGGAAGTGTTGCAGCAGCCTTAATTTCATTTATTAATTATAACATTAAACCGCCAATAAAATTAATTACAAGAATAGGCGAAACTTTTGTAGTTGATTTTAATGTTGAAAATAAATCGTTTATGAACCTGTCATTGACAGGTCCAGCAATAGCAGTTTATAAAGGTGAATTATTAATTAATTGAGGAATACATGAGTAAAGTAATTTTTTCAATTCGTTATAATATTTTTCCTGAAAAAAGAAATGAATATCTTGATATCGTTCGAGAGCTTAAAACTTTAGTAAAAGCAGAAGGTCTGGAAAGTTATTCTGTTTATGAACAAAAAAATAAACCAAATAACTTTGAAGAAGTTTATATTTTTTCTTCAGAAGAAGCCTTTGAAAATTTTGATGATAATCAAGATGAACGAATTGATATTTTAATGACAAAGCTTTCTGATTTGATAAAAGAGCAAACAACTCAATATACGACATTAATTGAGGTTAACAACTGATAAAAAATCAAATCAGAATAACTACCTGCCTTTATTAGAAAGGTAAAATAATGTTTGAATATACAGGTGCAATACATGTGCATTCTATTTTTTCTGATGGCTCTGGTGATGTAAACGAAATAGCAAGATATGCTGCAGAATCAGGTCTTGATTATATTATTTTAACAGACCATAATACTTTACGCGCACTTCACGAAGGTTATGAAGGCTGGTATGAAAAAACTTTTCTTCTTGTAGGATGCGAAATAAATGATAAAGAAAATAAAAATCATTTATTGGCATTTAATATTAACGAAACTTATTCTACCAGACTTCCTGCCAAAGAGTATGTTCATAAAGTTAGGGAAGCTGGGGGACTTGGATTTATTGCACATCCTCATGAAAAAAGAAATTCTATGGAAAAACATCCTCCATACCCATGGACAGAGTGGGATACAAATGAATTTACTGGAATTGAAATCTGGAATCATATGTCTGTTTGGATGGAAGGATTAACTGAAGAAAATAAATATAATTACTTCATTCATCCATTAAAGTCAATTTCGCCTCCTCCTCAGGAAACTTTAGACTTATGGGATAAACTTAATTTAAGTAGAAGAGTTGTTGGGATTGGTGGAGTTGATGCTCATGCTCACAAAGTAAATTTACTTGGATTTTTTGAAGTAGAAGTTTTTCCCTATAAAGTAATGTTCAGGTCAATTAGAACAAATATTTTAGTTGAAAAGGAGTTATTACCGAGTAATGATAAAAATGAAACAAAAAAAATTATATACGAAGCTCTTGAGAACGGAAGATGTTATGTGGCAAATTATTATTATGGTGATTCAAAAGGATTTCAATTTTATGCTGATGATGGAATCAAAACATATCAGATGGGAGATTCAATTCCATTGAATAATGGAATTAAATTGAGGATTTTACTCCCTAATCAAACAGCAGATATTAGATTAATTAGAAATGGCAAAATTATTGAAAACAAAAATGCTTCAGAATTGGAGTTTCATGTTGCTATATCTGGAGCTTACAGGGTGGAAGTTTATCTCAATGGGAATCCATGGATTTTTTCAAATCACATTAGAATTGGTCTATAATATTTGCTAAATTTCACGCCGAATTTTTTGAAAATTTCATAAAGAGGTGAACGTGTTAGAAAAAAAGAAAAAAATTACCAAAAAAGAAATTAAACAAGATACCTTAGTTACAACATATTACAAAGTTTACAATTTCTTTTTAGAATATCAGGCAAAAATTTTGATTGCCTTAGCAGTTGCAGCATTAATTGTGGTATCAGTTATTATTTATTCTAATAAGCGTTCAAGTGATAATTTAACAGCAGCAAATTTACTCTCAAAAGTAATCCCGCTTTACGATGCGGGTCAATATCAACAAGCAATCGAAGGTATTAAAGCTCAAAATATTGTTGGGTTGAAGAGTATTGTAGAAAATTATGGAAATACAGAGCAGGGAGAAACAGCAAGAATTTATCTGGCCAATTGCTATTTGTTCCTTGGGAAAATAGATAGTGCATATGAAATGTTCAAAGATTATGATGGTTCTAATCCTATATTAAAAGCAGCTTCTTTAGCTGGACAGGCTTCATACTATGAGACTAAAAAAGAGTATGAAAAGGCTGTAGATGCTTATAAAGATGCAGCAAAAATATCAAAAGAAAATCCTTTGAACGCGGACTATTTGCTTAAAGCAGGCATTAATCTTCTGAAGTTAAATAAAAAGGCAGAAGCAAAATCAATTTTTGAAATCATTAAAAAAGATTATAAAAATTACCAGGAAGCAAGAGAAGTTGAAAGATATTTAATTCAAGTTGAAAGTTGATTTTAATTAATATACTTGATTTTATTACAAGTGCTGAATATATTTTCATTACTTAAGGGAATAAATTTAATGGAAAGCATGTCATATTTAAATAAATGTACATTTACTGTTTATTACCTTTCATCAAAGTTCATAATTTATAATATCTCTTCTGCAAGATTATAAAAATTTTAAAACTAAAATAAGAATCAATATGGATATTAATTTAATCAAGAAGCTAATTAAAATTGTAGAACAAAGTGAAATCACTGAATTTTCTGTTCAAGAAGGTGATTTGAAAATTAAGATATCAAAAAATTCGCACGCTGGAACTCAAGCAGTATTTCAGCAGATGCCTGCTGTAATTCCAGAAATGATAACCAAAGTTCCGGTAACTAACACAATTCAAGAAGAACCAAAATTACTGGAACCAAAGGAAGAGAAGAAATCAAACTTACATGAAATCAGATCCCCAATAGTTGGAACATTTTATAGAGCACCAGCACCGGATGCCGACCCATATGTTCAGGTAGGAGATATTGTTTCACCAGGAATGGTTTTATGCATTGTAGAAGCAATGAAATTAATGAATGAGATTGAGAGTGATGTGAACGGTAAGATAGTAAAGATACTTGTCGAGAATGCCACACCTGTAGAATATAATCAGCCTCTTTTTTTAATTGAAACTATGTAGATTGTCTAACTTTTTTTAGAGGTTATTTTGTTCAAAAA
>JARYLX010000121.1 GCA_029907415.1 Melioribacter sp. | reverse complement strand
TACATTTCTTATACCGAGGTCAGAAGCATAAATTTTTTTCGCTGATAATATTCTTTCATTCGTAGTTCCATATCTTGGTAAAAGATATATTAAATAAGTATATTGAAAATAATCCAAGAATCTTTTAACTGTATCAGGAGATATCTTTAATATATTTGCTAGCTTATTAATACTAAATACTTTTCCACATCTTTCCATAAGCAGAAGAAAGAAATCTTTAAGTAAATATGAATCTTTAATATTATACTGTGCAGCAATATCCTTAAGAATTATGTCATCAACAAGTTCCTTTAAATAATCAATGCCTCCTCGAAGAACATATTCTGGTATACCGCCTGTAGAAAGAAAATCTTCAAAATATCTATCGTATAAATGAGCATCTCTTTTATCAATTTTAATATTCTTAAAAAGCAAATATTCTTCAAAATCAAGAGGCAGTATTTCAATAATCTTAGTTCTTCCAGTGATAAAACTTTTTTTACTTTTTAGAATTGATGACTGTGATGATGATGCAAATATTTTAACATTCTGATTATCATAAAGATTTTTTAACTGCTGTTCGAATGCTTCTTTATAAGCAACTTCATCTATAAAAAGAAAAACTTTCTCTGTAAATCTTATTCTATGAATCTTTCTATAATCATCAATTATTTCAATAATTGATTTTTTTGACAACAAATAATCATCAGCACTTATATAAAAAATTTTTCGAGGATTAATGTTTTCTTTTTCCAATAAACTGTTAATCATTAATTTCATTAAAGTAGTTTTGCCAATCCTTCTTAAACCAGTTAAGAAGACAATATCTTTTGTTTTTAACTGTAAACTTAGCTGGTCCATTATATATTGGCGAGGATAAATACCACTTATATTGTATTCTCCTTCCCACCAGGGGTTATATCTGTAATATATCTCTTCCATGACAATCCAAATATACGACAGCATCGTATAAAAAAGCAAGATTTCATACGATAGCATCGTATATTTTACCAATCAGGCAAAATGCATTTCTTAGTTATATTTCTTTTTACTTTATCATAATCCGAAAGAGCATCTTTCATTAATTGGGAATTGGATAGATGGCAGGTTAAACAGGCACCAATTGTTAAAATTCTTTTTTGCTCTTCTATTGTAAATGGTCTGCTGTTTTTTCTGGTAGTTGAATTCTTACTTCTTTCTCCCAAAAATCCAATCCATGCATCCAGTGGCAATCCATCATATTTTGATAATGCATAGTGTGGAGTGAAAATCCATCTACCTTTCTTACCTTCAATCTTGTATTCTAATTTTCCTCTGCCATAACCTAATGCAACAGGATTATTATGACACGATTCGCACGAGCGTGATTCTTTTCTAATAGTATGTGAAAAAGATGGTGCATAAAATCTCTTGAAAATTATTTCATCACTTCTGCTGAATTTATCTTTATCAATTGTTATTATCATACCTGGTATAAAATTGTCAATTATTCTTTCTTTGCTTCCATCTTGATTTTTTATTTCCTTTACTCCAAGCGAAGGATACTCTGCTAAAAAATCTTTTGCATGTTCAATCCATTCGCCTTTCATTTCTTTATTATTCAATAAATCATAACCAACACCATTTCTATTAAATTCAGTATGACACCCAATACACTGCGGCGACCATGCAGTATGACAAGCTGAACAGCTTAAATCTTTGTGAGCTTTTCCATTAATACAAATAGTAAGTGGAGGTTTTATTTTTACTGTGGTATTACTTTGTTTTTTAATTAAATAGGCTTCATTGCCTTCAATGTAAGAATTAATTATCGGCAAGTTCGATTTTTTTGTTATTAAAAATTTTTTATTCTGAACATCATACTTTCTCAACTCTATAATTTTTTTTGATTCATAATCCAATTGGTCAAAAGTTTTTGTATTTGGTTCTCCTGCCAGATGACAATCATTGCACTTTATACTCACCTGCTCTTCTTTGTGTTTGTATAATTTTCCATCTCCCATAATTTCATAAGAAAGATGACAATCAATACACAACATCCCCTTTTCAAAATGAATATCTGGAACTTTTTTAATAAATATTCTTCCATCATTTAGCATTCGATAATTCTTATCTTCCGGCAAATTACTTAATTGAGTTTCATGCCAGCCTTCATAATTTGTTGAAATTCTTCCCGAACGAGAATGACAACCAAAACAATAATCATTAGAACTGGGCAATTTTATATCAGGATGAAATTCAACATTCCCAAAGTCGCTATTTAATAATACTTGCTTAATTTTATTTTGCTCATCTTGTAATTTTGTAATCTTGTAATTATGTAAATATTCTAAAGCATCATCAGAATAATTTAAGTGACATGCATTACAACCACCGCCTCTTGATGATTGATTAATTGGCCCTAACTCTTTCTTTTCATTTGAAAGATGACATGAAGCACATAAATTTTTTAAATGAGTTTCAGATGGTGAATTTCCTACTTCATCTATTCTATATAATTGGTCAAGAGAATTACTTTCATCAAAAACAAATTTATTTACATTTACTATTCCACTCATAGAATTCATTAATGAATTTTCAACTCTTTCAACTATTGCAGAATGACATTCAGACAAGCCGCAGCTCTTCTTTGCTGAAGATAAATTACCTGGTATTAAAATCATATTACTGTGAGCTGAATTTTTATTTAAAGTGAAAGGATTTCCAGAGTGGCAAGAAACACAACCTATGGAATTCGGATTGTGTGAGACTGATAACCCGATTGTATTGTTATGACAACTCAAACAGCCTTCATATCTTCCCATTACTAGATTTATTTTTACATCATTACTTGTTGTGAAAAAATTTTTAAAGTCACTTATAGTATCATTAAAAGTATTTTCATAAACATTAATTTCCCAGGGAAGCATGAACTTCCAATTTTCACCTCTGAAATAAAATCCAATTATTGTTAACAAAGAATAAAAAAGAAACAATATGAATAAAAATGTCTTTGCTAATCTTGATTTTTCTTTATTTAAAAAAGGAAGCAAGTAAATAATTACTAACAGAATCAAAATAAAAATTAAAAATATTGATGGATAACTTAGCCAATGAAAAATTTCCTGTATACCAACTAAATACCAGGGACCTTTTACAATTAGATTAGATTTATCATGAAGTGATGGCGGCAGTAAAAGAGAAAATATTATTAATGGAATAATTAAAATTGATAATGCTCTTGATTGAGGGAAATTGGTTTTAGCATGTTCAATAATAAACAAAAGAAGAAATACAGTAGCAGTTGCTATATGATGAACATAAATTAACTGAAGATTTTCTACGGTGCCAAGGAAAAAATATGCAAGTGAATCACCTATTATTGGAATTTTATTAAATAAACTTGAAAATATGCTGTGTGCTAATTGACTTTCAGAATCACCTTTTAATATAAAACCGCTTAGCATTATATAAATTGTTATCAAAATTGTAATAGTTAATCTTAACCAAACATTAGCTTTAACATTCTTTTCAGTTGATAATCTCAGGTGGTCCCAAAAATGAAGAACAGTAAAAATTAAGAAAAACTGAGCACTCCAATAATGAAGGCTTCTAATCAGTTTGGCATTTTCATTTACCAGCAGCAATTTTGATATTGACTCAAGAGGTTTTGATACATCATACGGAATTGCTAAAAATATTCCGGATACTACACTAATTAAAAACGATGCAAATGCAATATGCCCAAATGTTACACCAAATATTCTTATATACTGTTTTTCTTTATTCATACACGAAATATTGTTGAGAGGAATTATCAAGTTGAATATTTAACTTTTTTAAATCGCTATTGGCAGGTCCTTCTAAAACTTTTCCATAAAAAGAATATTTTGAACCGTGGCATTTACATATTAACTGATTTAATTCGACTTTATCAATCTTACAGCCAAGATGTGTACACTTTGCCGATAAAACAATAATATCATTTCTGTTTTTATGAACAATTATATCATTAAAAAAATTTATACCTTCATTTAAATCTTTTGGTAAAAATATTTTTCTACCTGAGGATAATTTTCTTACCTTCTCATTTGAGAAATATGCTATTACAAATAAAGGCAGCAATAAAATTTTATATAAGTATTTTAGAAATCTTTTTCTGGTTATTTTCACTGGAATTCAAAATAATTTTTCTTTAACATATTCATAATCTTCAGGTGTATTCATATTAAAAAACAAGTCGCTGAAATAATATTTCTCATTTTCGACATTTACGATTTCGGCACCAACTCTTTCAATAAAATTTTTCATACTGAAAATAAAAGATTTTTTTTCTTCATAAATTTTTTTTGCAATAAAATTAGCACTTAACACTTGTTCAGCAATTGGAAGTATTTTTTTTGAATAAATTCCAACTGAATGATGAACAATTCCTTCAGCTTTTGGGACAACAATTAATTCTTCAGTTTTAATTTCAAGAAGGTGATTAATTAAATTTGTTGTTACAAAAGGAGTATCACATGAAAGAACAAAAATTTTTTCAACATCAAGTTCCGAAAGAGTTGAATGAATACCTGAAAGCGGGCCAAGATTCGGATATATATCTTTAATCTTTTTCAAGTTTAGAAAGTCAAATTCTTCCGGCGTATTTGTACTAATCACAATTTTATCAAAAGCTGAACTAATTCTTTCATATAAAATTTCTATTAAAGTTTTATCATCAATTTTAAGCAAAGCTTTATTTGTGCCCATCCTCTGGCTCAACCCACCTGATAATATGACCCCTGCAACATTATTCATAAGATTATTATTAAATAAATTTTCACATGCAAGATTATGATAAATAAATGAAATAGAAAAGGGTGCTTCATCGAGCACCCTTTAAATTACTATGAAGTTGTTTCGACAGGTTTTTCTTTCTGTTTATATATCAGTGATGTGATTATTCCAAGAATTACATACTGAATAAATCCATAAACAAACCATTGAAAAGTAAGATAATATGGAAGTGGATAAACAATATATTGATAATATGCTGCAGGCAGACTCATAAACAATCCTATATAAATTCCATAACGCAGACCTTCGAGCCAACCTTTATTTTCATAACCTTTAATAAAAATGAAGACAAAAAAGAAAGACCAGATTAAATCAACTACCCGACCAACCCACATTTTGCTCTGCATTTCTTCCATTGGGCGAAATACTTTTGATATTTCTTCTTTTGCATAAACAGATGAAAGTATAACATTGTGTACAAGAGCATTAGTAAATTCAAGAATTATAAAGACCACTATAAAAGCAATAATTAGTTTTTTTACATTCATAACAGCCTCCTAATTGGTTGGTGTTATTATTAATTAATTTGAGGATAAAAGGCAGAAAAACCAAAAATAAATTTTCATCATTATTTTATTAAATATTTTTTTATTTCTTCTTTCGAATATTCATCAATTTTGTTAATTAGTTCGTTCACATAACCTTTGATAATGTAAAAACTCCCCAAATCAAAATAATTATTTAATATAGTTGTGCATTCAATAATTTGAACAAAATCCATTTCATCAAATAATTCTTCTTTCCATGCAATAAAACTCCAAAAAACTTTTTTTGTTGTATAGAGTGCATAATTAACTTCTGTTAAAGGAAAACCTTCTCGAAATCTTTCTGCTCCAACATTCTCAAAATATTTTTCTGCTTTATCATTTGATGCCCCAGTTTTAAGCCACTCTATAAAATTTTGAAAAACTTTCTCTGCTCTTTCAATAACCTTTAATTCATCAAATTGTTGATAAGACTTGGTAAATTCAGATTGTTTTATTTGTTCATAATAGGCATGAGAAAGGTTATGAAGATTTGCCTCGATATATTTTATAATTTTAGAAAAATCCATTTTTGCTCCATGGATTCACATACAAAATAAGCTAATTTTGAGTCGGGGTCAATATAATTTTGAAATTTATTAAAGAACAAAGCAAACTCAAATTTTTAATAAATAATAAAATCAAAAGTTTATACAAAAAAAGTTATTGATAAAAATTCTTTGGTCGTCAAAAAATATTAATCTGATTTTGCATTCTATGATAAATCAACATATTATTTGAAATATAATTTCAATTAGCTGATATGATTAAAATCAGTATTAAATTAAGTACCATCAAAAATTATATGAAATAAAAAATGAAATTTCCTTTGCTTTATAACTTATCCAGTTGTATTCCTCACCAAGAGGATTTCTAAAAGTTTTCTTTTGAGGAATTTCTGTAATCATATAATTTAATATAAAACCCAATCCAAACAATTCTTTATTGACCATAAAATTATATTCTAACCCTGCCCCAGCTGAAAATAAAAATCGGTTCATTTCACCTGTAATACCTCTTTTTTCATTATAATTATCAAATGTTCTATCATAGTTAAAAGTACTTTTGAACAAATAAGAACCTTCAGAATTTAGTAATAAATTTATTTTTAATATTTCGATGCGGTATTTTAGTTGTAAAGGTAAAGACAATAAATAGTGATTTATCTTTACACTCTCTTTATCAATACTATTCACATTTATAGTTAATGATTTTCCTAAATTATAGTACCTCAATCCGATGGTTATTCTAAAACTGCCAATCTGATAAAAATTATAATTCAGTGATAAATTGAACTTCGGTATAAAATCTGACCTATTTAGAATTTCGACATCATCATAAATCAACCATGAACGGTTGAAACCAATATTAATTTGAAATTTTTTTTCTTGTGCAAACAATACAACAGTAATAAAAAAAATAAATAATATCTTTTTCATTTAAGCCCTCAGAATATTTTATTATTCACAATCAATTAAATATATAAGTTTTTTCTACCCAGCTTTCAACTTTTTCACCTTCAATTGTAATTGGCTGCCATTTAGATTTTAATAAAGCTTCAATTATGTTGGTGATTATTTTTTTTGAATCAATAGTGCTTTTCAATATTTCATATTTTTTAACTAAACCATTCTCATCAATTAATAATCTTATTTTAACCGTTCCTTTAATATTTTCTTCATTTAGAGGCAATACTTCAATTATCTGATGTGGTGTTATGTTAATTAAAGTTTTCTCATAATTATTTTCATTACTGTTGCTTTTTGTATCTGCTATAATTAATTCCTCATTCTTGCCTGTATTATTGTCCTGAATTTCTATGTCAGACAACTGCATTGGTTCTTCAATTGAAATCATTCTTGAAATAGATGGAACATTTATAGGTTTTGAGAGCGACATTGTTGATTGATAAGTCGGTGGAATACTTTCTATTTCGATTATTGGTTCGGAAAATTCTAAGTTGTTTTTCTTAATCAAATTATTTCTTGAAGGGAAGAGAGCAAATAAAAGTATTACTAATATCAAACTAAAAATTAAGCCTACAAAGAAATTTCTTCGATAAAAATATTTGTCATCATTGTATTTCATTTTATTCATTGCACTCATGTAAAATTCAGGTATTCATTCCATATTTTGTAAAGCTCGAAGGTTGCTCTGACATCTTCGCCGCAATAAACAGCAATATCTTTAATTCTCCCTGCTTTATATAATTCTTTTACTTCCATTCCAGTTATACCTTTCGATTTAGGAGATTCAATACCGAAAGCATGACAATAAAAATCGAGATTGAATTTCTTTATTATGCCGTAAAATGTAAATTGTTCGAGCAGGTCAATATGATTTGAAGTATCATATTTACTTTTAATTAAATTCCTGCTTGGTTTTATTTTTAAGACTGCTGACCTTAATATTATAAAAGGCACATCAAAATTTTTTCCGTTAAATGTTATAATCTTTTCAACTTTTTTTACACAATCCCAGAAATACATAATCATTTCTTCTTCAGTCATGGACTTATATGTTGCTTTTTTTTCTTCAGATTTGAATTCTTCTTTTTGTTTGCTTTCATATAACACCATAACATTTTCAGTCTCTGTATTCAGCATGCCTATTGCTACAATTTTTGCTGTGAATGGATACAAACTCAAATAACGTTTGGCATCCTCTATTTTTTCTTCTCTTTTGAGTTCATCTTTTTCTTGTTCTGCATATCGAAGAATATATTCCTGCTGAGATTCCGAGAGGGAATTAAATTCGTATCCGACTGTTTCAATGTCGAATACCAAATTCATATGCACCTCTTAAAGTGTAATTAAAATTAGCAAATTTTTCTTTCTATAAAAATTAAAAAATGTGCATACAAAAAATTTTACAAATCAATAAAAAACATTTTTTAACTTGCAGAAAAAATATCGAAATTAATCTTGTAAATAATCTAAAATTTACTTTGACACAAACAAATCGTGCACTTTTTATTGATTTATTAAAAGGGATTGCACTTCTTATAATGATAGAAGTACATGTTGTTAATGCCTTTTTGTTACCTGAAATTAAATCACAAAGCTGGTTTGAAATATTAAATTATATTAATGGTTTAGTTGCCCCAGCATTCACATTTACTTCGGGAATGGTATTTGTTCTTTCACTTCAAAAAGGATTGGACGAATTAAGAAGATTTGGTAAATAATTCTGGAAAAAATTTGGAAGGTTAATTTTAATATTACTTGCCGGTTATTCTCTTCATGCTTTATTTCTATCTTATAAAAAAATTAATAATCCTGATTACCCGCATATGATGATTGAACTTCTACGAGTTGATATTTTGCAATGCATAGCTATTGGCTTAATGTTACTACTTT
>JARYLX010000120.1 GCA_029907415.1 Melioribacter sp. | reverse complement strand
AACTCTTGCAATTTCATCAACCTGTATATTTATGCTTTCTAATTCAGCAAGAAATGAAATTAAATTATTTTGTCTTTCCTGTGGAACATTTACACGGACTTCAGCAGCATCAACAGCTTTCGCAATTTCTCCGCCAAACTTAGAATTAATTGCGTTGCTAATATTATTTGCTGTTGTAATATCAGGTTCTTTTAAAAATACAGATACTTCATTATTTGATGATTCATTAAAATTAATTTGTTCTTTTAATGAACCGCCGCGAGGTACTCTTCCTGCAAGTGTATGATTTTTTGAAATTCTATTTCCTGTAATTGTATTTATATCATAACCACCAACTGAAACAGGTCCCTGAGCAAAACCATAAACTTTACCATCCATTCCAGAAAGCGGAGTCATCAATAAAGTCCCACCTTGTAAACTTGTTGCATCACCAAGCGAAGAAACAGTCACATCAAATTCTGCTCCAGGCTTTAAATTTTTATTTAGTGATGCTGTTACCATCACTGCAGCAACATTCTTGGTTCTGATATCATTTTGTGGAACTGTAATTCCGAATCTTTTCAACATACTTGTTATTGACTGAATTGTAAAAGAAGAACGATAGCTGTCGCCTGTTCCTGCTAGTCCAACTACCAATCCATAGCCAATAATCTGTTCCGAACCATATCCGCTTAAATATGCTACATCTTTTATTCGTTGAGCTAATAATGAGTTATAACCAATTAACAATAAAATCAAAATCGATATAATAATTTTTCTTTTCATAGTAACACCTTAAAACAACCAGTGAAATAGTCTTGTAAGAATTCCTGGCTTTTGAGATGAATCAATCATTCCACTTCCTTCAAAAGTAATTTCTGCATCAGATATGTTATATGAATAAACTGAATTATCCGAAGAAATATCACTGGGTCTAACTATTCCTGTAATTTTTATCATCTGTTCTTCACCATTTATAACAATTTTTCTGCTTCCTCTTATACGCATATTTCCATTTTCATAAACTGAATCAACAATTGCACTAATTTTTGTTTTTACCACACCAGTAGTTTTAGTAGAACCCGAACCTGAAAATGAGTTATCAGTTCCAAGATTTATATCAGTTTTAGGAAGATTTGTTTTATCAATTCCGCCTGCTAAATTTGCTCCAATAGAACTGTTTCTTCCTGTAGTCGTTTCTGCATTGTTTGATGCTTGAGATGATTCCAGAACAATAATTGTTATTGCATCTCCAATTTGAAAGGCTTTATTGTCTGAAAACAACGAATATAATGAATTCTGTCTCATATTCTGTGAATACAAAATTGATGAGGTAAGCCATATAAAAATCATTAATCTTTTCATAGCTCTACTCAATTAATGAAACATTGTACTTATCAATTATTTTGGCTTTGAATAATTTATTATCACTTGTAACAACTCTTATAACATCACCAATTCTTCCTTCCTCTTTGGCAGTAACTTCTGTTGAAATATCCACTCCATTTCTTCCAGCATGAAGAATTAACTTTTCATTATAAAAAACATCAGGAACTGGCTCGATTAATTCTTCAATAAGTACTGAACCATTTTTAATTATTGCTTTTGACCTAAATACTTCGCTAAAATCAATTCTTTGAACTATTTTACCGCGTATATTCGTAACATCAATTAATTTTTTCGTGAATTGATTTTCGGATAATAATTCATTCCTGCTGATATCTTTCAAAGCAACAAGAACATATTGATATAATTTTATTTTAAGAGTAACTATAGAAAGACTTGCTCGATTTTTTCTGTCATAAATTTTTACAGGAACAAAAGCATAATTTTTATTCAGCCTGAATTCTCTGTCATAATCCAGCTCAATCTTAAAATAATTTTTTGGCAATTCTGAAATTTGATATTCATACTTAACATACGAAGCAAATTTCTCATCAAGATAATTCTTCAATTGAGATTCGAATACTTTATCACTATTAACAAATATTTGCAGCAATATTAATAATGATGAAATCATTTTTAACTTCTCTTAAGATTGTTTGCAATTGTCATCATATCTTCGACAGTTTTTACTGTTTTGGAATTAATTTCATATGCTCTTTGGGCAGCTATCATTGCAATCATTTCTTCAACTATATCAACATTAGAAGATTCAAGATAACCCTGATGAATTTCACCAAATCCTTCGCTGCCTGGAGTCCCAAGTATTGGTTGACCTGATGCTGGAGTTTCAGCATAAAGATTATCTCCAAGTGCAAGTAATCCTCCATTGTTCATAAACCGAGCTAATTCAATTGTGCCCAGTGTAACTGTAGAACCGTCAACCTGTTGTGCAGTAACAGTTCCATCTTTTGCAATTTGAATATCAACAACATCATCTGTTAAAGTAATACTTGGTTCAAGCTCATAACCACTTGCAGTAACAATTTTTCCATCTGCATTTAACTTGAATGAACCATCTCTTGTATAAGCAAATGTTCCATCACTTTTCCTTACCTGAAAAAATCCTTCACCATAAATTCCTAAATCGAGCTGATTATTTGTTGCAACTAAATCACCCTGTTTAAATATCTTTTGAGTTGATGCAGGCTTAACTCCATTGCCAACTTGAATTTTATTATTTGTATTTTCATAAACGCCAGGTGTTGTGGTTGAAAGTGGATTAATATTTACTTCTTGATACATCAAATCCTGAAAATCTGCTTTATTCTTCTTAAAACCTGTGGTATTGATATTGGCAATGTTGTTAGAAATTACTTCAATATTTATTTGCTGTGCATACATTCCAGAAGCTGCTGTTCTTAATGCTCTTGTAGGCATTTATCACCTCACTAATTAAATTTTCCCAATTTGATTTGCATGGTCTAAAGACTGATCCAGTGCATTAATAATTTTTTGAGCTCTTTCATATGCTTTGTTCAATTGAATCATGGCTTCCATTTCAAGTATTGGATTTGCATTCGATTCTTCTAAATATCCTTGAGATATTTTATATTCATCCTGGTTTGCTTCAGTATAATTTTCATCTGTAATTAAAAAGTTTGATTCTCCACTTCTTGTTAATTGTTCAGGTTCATCAACTTTTACAATTAATAGAGTATCTATGTAATGTTCATCAATTTTAATTTCACCTGCAGTTGATACTAAAATCTGAGAGTTTTTTTGACGAAGTGTATCTTCAAGAAAAATTCCGCCATTTTTCCCAAGAACTTTTCTTCCTTTTGCATCAATTAGATACCCTTCATCAGAAATTTGAAATCTTCCATTTCTTGTCAATTCAATAGTTCCATCTTCACTTTTTACAGCAAAGAATCCATTCCCGTTGATAGCTAAATCAAGCGGATTTGAAGTTAATACTAATTCCCCCTGCTGTTGACTTGTTAATTTTCTAATCTGAGATTCACCAGCTTCATTTATGTATTCAGCAAATGGAATTTCTCTTTTGAAAGCAGTTGTATTAATGTTTGCAAGGTTGTTCGAAATAATATCAATATTTTTTGCTCTCTGGTCCATGCTTCGTGCAACTGTGTAAATTCCTTTAATCATTTTTCAGCTCCTTATATTTTTTCATACTCAAGATATTTTAACCTTGCAGCAAGCATCAACTCGCCTTTAGAAATTTTTAGTTCTTTAGCTTTCTTGGTAATATTTTTTTCTGATAATTTTTTTACTGGCAAATCGTGAATTAATTCTCTTCTTGATTTTGATTTTTTATCCTCTATCCTTGAAGGAACTCTTTCTTCTCTTAATAACTTAATTTTATTTCTTAACTCAATACCTTCTTTAATTTTAATCCTTAGAACAATTCTTCTTATTGCAATTAGAGTAAAAAGAAATATTGAGAAGATTAAGAGAAACTTTACTTCAAATGAAAGATTCTGAAATAGCTGAATTAAAGTTTTTTTTGGTTTAAAGTTCGGCACTTCAGAAACATTCAACTTATAAGAATTATTTGAATCATTACTAATCGATTCTTTCTGCATTTTTAATTTTGCTGCCAAAATCTGCTGCTCTACCAATCTTCTTACATTAATTGTATCTTCTGTAATTGTATCTTTAACAACACCAGACAAAATGCTGACAGATTTGCTAATTAAGCTATCATTATTAATTTGTGCATTTGTTGCAGCAGTATAAGAAATTATTAATGTAATAATTATCCTTTTCATTCTTTCAATTTCCTCTTTAATGGAAATAAAAGATGAATGCTTGTTCCTTTTAAAGGCAGAGAATCAAATTCAACTTTGCCTTCGCTCTTCTTCATCAATTCTTGAATAATTTTAACAGTAAGATTAGAAACATAATCAGAAGGTTCACCAAAATTTTCCCAGTAATCAGTAATAAAAACAGAAAGAATTACAATTTCATTTATATATTTTGTTTGAATTACAATCCCGCTTCCGCTTTTTGATTTCTTTTTTATCATCGAAAAAATGTTTGTCAAAATCTGTTTAATTTCTTTTGGACTTGTCAAAATTGGAGGCAGATGTTCTTCGAGGTCAAGAGCACATTCAAGTCCCATATTTTTAAGTGTAGAATTAATTATTCCATAAAATTCTTTTATAACATTATTAATATCACATGGTAGATTTTGCTTTGTCTTTCCAGTATTTATATCATTGAATTTGAGTAACTTTTGCGAAAGACTACTTAAACGAGAAATTCTTTCTTTGATTTTTTCAAATATTTCATTCTCAATTGCGGTATTGGTGCTTTCAATGTAATCCACTCCGCTTTGAATTACCTGAAGAGAATTCAGCATGTCCTGAATAATTCCTTCTGCAAATTCTCCAACTGCATACAGCTTAAAATCATTATTCAGTTTTGATTCATAAAGCTGAACTTCATCATAAAGCTTGTTAATTGTTTTTCTATGATTAAAAGAAATTATTTGAGGGACTATAATTCCAAGCAGTACATAAATTGTTTGATTCTCGATTGAGTTTTCTGATATTTTATTTGCTGGACCCAATAAAGAAAGCACACCAATATTATTCTTAACATAATTCACAGGAAAAATTGTTTGATATAATCTCACTCCTTCTCCAGTGTATGAATTCAAATCAGGAATTAAAGTTGGTTTTTGGGTTTCAAATATCCAATCAAGAATTCCATTTTTATAAGCTTTATTGACAAGATTATTTTGCAGTGAAGAAACATTTGGATTAACAGCAACTAAATTTCTTTTTGTATCATCAAACAAAAACAGGTCAACTTCTTTGGAGGCAACAATTCTTTTTACATATTGACTGAACAAATTGTGTATTTCTTCGGGAGTTTTTAACTCTGCAACTGATTTTTGAAAACTGAATAAATTTTGAATTAAATAACTATATTTTTCGAACAAATTAGTTTTACTCTGGTGAGTTTCAAAACTAATTCTCTTATATTCTTCAGTATCACCGCCTTTAGTGAAATACTGAAGAGTTTTCGAAAATGGTTCGTACTTTAGAGTATTTTCTTTTAAGACTCTCAAATTAAATACCTCAATGAATCTATTTGAAGAAGAATTGGTTCATGATACATTGAAATAAATTTTTCAATTTCTTCTACTTCTTTGAACTGAAGAATTTCTGCAGCTTCTTTACTGAATTCCAAATCATCATCCCAGCTAAATGTTGCAAGCTTAAGTTTCTGAGTCATATAATCAGCTAGATGAACAATTGATGTTAATATTTTTGTATTGTAAGATAGATTTGGTGTATGATGATATTTAACTATTTCACAAATTGATTCAGGAATATTCCAGTTTTTTAATAAAGTGTAACCAACACTTTGATGGTCCATGCCAAGTTGAGAATTTTCTGCTTCGAGATATTTCGTTCCTTTCTTTGCATTTTCCATAATAGAAACAAAATCGCTGTGCATATAACGATGAATGACCGAGATACCTAAATCATGCAACAACCCCCCGATAAAGACATCATTACTTTCACGAATTCCCATATCATCAGCAATTTTTTTAGCAGTTGTTGCAGTAATGTAGGAATGAAGCCAGAAGCTCTTCTGGTCCATGTATTCATCACTTTTGTTCTTCATTGATTCCATCAATGAAAGTGCGGTTACAATATTGCGTATTTCATTAAAGCCCAGAATCATAATTGCATATTCTATAGAAGAAACTCTCTTGGCTAATCCATAGAACGGAGAATTTGCAATTGTAAGAATTTTTACAACTATGCTCTGGTCTTTTGAAATAGCCCTTGCAAGTGTGTGCGGGCTGGTATTCAAATCTTTCAGCAGTTCCAGTACTTCAGATAAAATTTTGGGTACTGGTGAAAGACTTGTAACTCTTTTAAGAACTAATTGAGTTCTTTCCCTTTTTTGTGCCTGGTCAAACGATATTGTATACATAGCTCTTTATTAATTTAGTGATTCAAAATGCTTTTTTAATAATTCTTCATAACTAAGAATAAATTCTTCCAGATATTCATGATTTCCAAAACCAAGAATATCGATTATGTTTTCATCAAATTCATAACCGGTATCCCAGGTAAAATTTCCTATGCCAAGTTTATAAGTCATGTAATCAACAAGATGAATTAATGATGCAAGCACCGGATTTTTTTCTGCCAAAGATGGGCGATGATGATGAACAATTGCATCAGTAATATGAGGAGGAAAATTCCATCGTTCGAGCATAAATTCTGCAATATCACCGTGGTCGTATCCCAGCACAATTCTTTCTGCTTCGTGATATGTTATTCCTTCATTCTTAACCATCTTAACAATTTTTTTAAAATCGTAATTCATATATTTATTGAGAATTACCAGACCTAAATCATGAAGTAATCCGACAGTAAAAACTTCACCGGATTTTGGATACTTTAAATCATCTGCAATTCTTTTTGCAGCTGTAGCAACCATAAGAGAATGTGCCCAGTATTCATTGTGATTCCAATCAATAGATTTCCTTACTCTTAATGTGTCGAGTAACGACAATGCCAGTAAAATATTTCTTATATGTTCAAATCCAATAATGACAATTGCAAATTCAATTGTAGCTACTCTTCTTGGTAATCCATATAAAGGCGAATTTGCAACTGCCAAAATTTTTGTGGCAAGAGCCTGGTCTTTTGAAATTACTTTACACAAATCAGAAGCACTTGTTTTATCATTGTCTAAAAGCTGAGTTACCTCTGTAATTATATGAGGTATAGCAGGAAGATTACCAATCCCGGAAAGCTGCTTTCTAATTTTCTCTTTAATCTCTGATGTAGTCTGCTCAAACATTATATAAAGCCAATTTTTGTTTCAATGATTTAATAATCTTAGAATGAAGCTGCGATACTCGTGATACTGTTATATTTAATACTTTTGCAATTTCCTGATAGTTAAGTTCTTCATAATAATAAAGGCTGAGCAATGTTCTGTCTCTTTCATTTAATTCTTTTATTAATTCAACAAGTTTTTCTTTAATTTCATTTTTTTCAAGAATTTCATCAGGAATCTCGCTTTCATCAGAAATCATTTCATAGACCTGCATACCTTCATCTTCAATAAATGTATTGTTTAATGAAATTGATGCCCCAATTGATGCCGAACCATCCTCACAAGCCATTTCATATCTATGAGTATATTTTCTTATCTCATCATAAATTTTTCCGCGAATACGTTGGATGGCATATGTTTCGAACTTTGTCCCATAATCAGGGTCAAATCTGTCTATCGCTTCACTCAACCCTTCTATACCAAATTGGAAGAAGTCTCTTCTATCGAATATTTCGTTCTGATTAAAATTGCTTTTATGGATTACATAATGGACAAGATTAACATAATTAAGAATAATTTGTTTTTTTAGTTCAGGCGTTGGCTTAGCCTTGAACTTTGCCCAGAGCTCTTGATTATTCATTCTTCTTTGTTCCTGTTAAATCTTGTGTAATACTATTTATTTTTTCGTACGAATTTTTATTTATTGCTTTAATTAAGCCGAGAGTTATTACGCTTAGCATAACTGTTAGAGTTACAAATATTGCAAACGAATTCAGTATAATTTTTATTATATCTTCTCCCTTCTGAACAAAATAAATGACTGAAAAAAAGAATACTAAAAGACCAATCTGAAGAATTATTTTGTTCATACTTACTCCGTTTTGTTATTATAATTTCAAACACCATACCATCGGTTAATAGAAAAAAAACAATAAAAAGAGGCAGTTTTGTAATGATTTATAAATGGTTAGATGAATAAGGTTGGTTATTATTAGCCACATGTTCGATTTTCAAAAATCGATGAACAATATCTTCTATTTCAAGTGATGCTACTGAATTTGGATATGCTGCAGTAAATAATTCCTGATTTACAATAGATTTATATACTAATCTATCGTAATCAATTACTCCTAACAAAATAATTTCTGTTTTCAAAAAATGATTTACTGCAGTATTTAAATTTTTGAAAGCCTGTTCACCCTCTTCTTTATTGTCTGCTTTGTTTATTACAACAAAGTTTCTTGGTTGTTCAAGATTTTCTGTAATAACTTTAATTAAAACATAAGCATCCATTACGGCTGTTGGTTCTGGCGATGCTACAATAAAATTTATATCAGAGCGGCTTAATTGATAAATTACTAAATCATCAGCTCCGGCAGAACTATCGAGGATAATGTAGTCATACTCATTCGATATGTAATCTAAATGAATAAAAAAATATTCAAGCAAATCGTTGTTAAGTTTTGGAAATTCAGATGAGCCTGAATCACCAAAAATGAAATGTAA
>JARYLX010000011.1 GCA_029907415.1 Melioribacter sp. | reverse complement strand
CTAAAGTAGAAGCATTAAGTGAAAGAAAAGAAGTTACTGTTGAAGAACAGAATTTACAATCGCAAGTTGGACAAACTGTAGAATCAGTTCAAGAATTAACTGCTGAACAACAAGCAGATAAAGAAGCTCAAACATTTAAGACCGAGACCGAAATAGAGTTAGAAGCCAGAAAAAAAGGCTTAACGATAGTAGGTAAAATTGAGCTGGATAAAAAGGAAAAAGCAGAAACTGCTAAACAGACTGCTGAAACTGTGGTTGAATCTGCTGAAGAGATTGAGGAATCCAAAAAGAAAAAGAAGAAAAAGAAAAAAGTATTAAAAGCTAAGAAAAAAGGGAAAAGTGGCGATGAAGGAGTTGATGAGGTTGTATCTAAAAAGAAAAGAAAAATTAAAAAACTTGAAATTGATAAACGAGAAGTTGAAGAAGCAATTAAGAGAACAATGCTCAGTCTTGATGAATCTGCTTTGAGTGAGAGAGCTTTAATTAGAAAGAAAAAGAGAAAAGAAAAACAAGAGCAACAAGAAAGATTATTAGAACAAAAACAAATTGAACAAAAGAAAATTAAGGTTACTGAATTTATTGCTGTTAATGAACTTGCAAATTTAATGGGAGTCCCTGTAAGTAATGTGATTCAAAAATGTATAAATCTTGGTTTGATGGTTTCTATAAATCAAAGACTCGATGTAGAAACTATTACATTAATTGCAGACGATTTTGGTTATGAAATCGAATTAGTAGATGAATATCAAGCTGACATAGATGCTGATACTCCAGACCCAGAAGATAAATTAAAACCGCGTCCTCCAGTTGTAACGATTATGGGTCATGTAGACCATGGGAAAACATCATTACTTGACTTTATAAGAAGAACAAATGTTGTTGCTGGAGAAGCAGGTGGAATAACACAACACATTGGGGCTTATAAAGTTGTTCTTGACAATGGAAAAGAAATTACATTTCTCGATACACCTGGCCATGAAGCTTTCACAGCTATGAGAGCTCGTGGTGCTAAGGTTACAGATATTGTAGTTCTTGTAGTTGCAGCCGATGATGCTGTAATGCCACAAACTATAGAAGCAATTAATCACGCTCAAGCAGCTAATGTTCCTATTATAGTTGCAATTAATAAAATTGATAAACCAAATGCTAATATTGAAAAAATAAAACAACAGTTAGCAGAAAAAAATGTTCTTGTTGAAGATTGGGGTGGCAGATACCAGTGTGTTGAAATTTCTGCTAAATTGGGAACAAATGTTGACCTTCTCCTCGAAAAAATTATACTTGAAGCTGAAATGCTCGACCTGAAAGCTAATCCTGATAGATTGGCTCGAGGAACAATTATTGAAGCTCAACTTGACAAAGGCAGAGGAATTACAGCTACCGTTCTTGTTCAAAAAGGAACACTAAAAATTGGTGACCCGTTTATTGCAGGCGTTGTTTATGGCAGGGTTAGAGCTATGTTCGATGAACGCGGCAAAAAAGTTACAAGTGCTGGACCATCAACCCCTGTCCTTGTTCTTGGATTTGAAAATACTCCACAAGCAGGTGATATATTCGTCGCTGTAGAATCAGAAAGAGAAGCTCGAGAAGTAAGCATTAAACGTCAACAACTTAAAAGAGAACAGAATCATCGTCAGGTTCGCATGATAACACTTGATGAAATTGCAAGTCAAATTAGTCGTGGAGGTATTAAGGAACTTCCAATTATTGTGAAAGGTGATGTTGATGGTTCTGTTGAAGCTTTGTCAGATGCATTGATGAAATTATCAAATGAAGAAGTTACAGTAAAAGTAATACATAAAGGAGTTGGAGCGATTTCAGAAGGTGATGTTCTTCTTGCTGCAGCATCCCGAGCTATTATAATTGGATTTCATGTTCGTCCGAATTCTAATGCACGCAAATTGGCTGAAACTGAAAAAGTAGACATAAGACTTTATAATATTATTTATGATGCAATCAATGCAGTTAAATCGGCTCTTGAAGGAATGCTTTCTCCTGTTATATCAGAAGAATTAATTGGAACTGCCGAAGTTCGACAAATTTTCAAAGTACCAAAAGTTGGAACTGTTGCAGGCTGTTATGTTCAGGATGGGAAAATTGTTCGCAATAGTAAAGTCCGTTTGTTCAGAGATGGAATTGTAATTTATGAAGGTCAACTCGATTCGCTAAAAAGATTTAAAGATGATGTTCGCGAAGTAGAAAAAGGATTTGAATGCGGTTTGAGTATTGCTAACTTTAATGATATTAAAGTAGGTGATATTATTGAATCATATAAAATTGTTGAAACAAAAAAGAAGCTTGAATAATGCCATCATACAGAGTTGAAAAAGTTGCAAGTTTAATTAAAGAAGAACTTAGCTTGATATTTTTACATAAAATTCAGGACCCAAACCTCAGTATTATTACTGTTACAAATATTAAAATGAGTCCTGACTTGCGTCATACTAAAGTTTATCTTTCTGTTTATGACAAGGATAAACGTCAGGAAGTTCTTGATAAAGTTAATGAATTAAAAAGCTGGATAAGAACTCAATTAGCCGGAAGAATTCAAATAAGATTTGTGCCTGAACTCGATTTTTATATTGATGATACCCTTGACTATGTTGAAAGGATTGAAGGCATTATTAAAAAAATTCATGAAAATGATAACAAAAAAAATATCGAATGATTATGTGCCAAATTTTTTAGAAGGAGAAATTATTCTTATTGATAAACCATTTAAAAAAACTTCCTTCGATGTTATTTATAAAATTCGAAAGGCTATTAATGTGAAAAAAGTAGGACATGCTGGAACACTTGACCCGATGGCTACAGGACTACTTATTGTTTGTACCGGTAAAAAGACAAAAGAGATTTCTTCATTTATGGGACTTGACAAAACTTATATAGGGATAATATCGCTTGGAAAAACAACCCCTTCTTTTGATCTGGAAACTGAATTCAATAGCGAAAAAAAATTTGATTATGTTACGGAAGAAATGATTTTTAATACACGGAATACATTTTTAGGTGCATCCACTCAAATGCCGCCAATGTTTTCTGCAGTTAAAAAAAATGGTAAGGCACTTTATAAATTTGCACGCAAAGGAATTGAAGTAGAAAGAGAACCAAGAGAAATTTTTATATCAAAATTTGAGATAAATAAAATTGAATTGCCGGATATTCATTTTGAAATAACATGCTCTTCGGGAACATATATTCGTGTGATTGCAAATGATTTTGGAGAAAAACTTGGTTGTGGTGCTTACCTTAAATCACTACGACGAACTCGTATCGGAAATTTTAATGTTGAAGATGCTTTTCAGATGGATGAATTTTTTCAATATCTAAAATCAATTTCTTTTTCTGTTAATTAAATGATGATAAATGAAAATTTTTAAAGATTCTTCTGAATTTAAAAAAGATAAGAAAACAGTTATTACTGTTGGAAGTTTTGATGGATTGCATATTGGTCATCAAAAAATCTTGAAAAAATTACTTGAATTAAGTAAAGAGATTAATGGAACAAGCGTTCTTTTGACTTTTGAACCTCATCCAAGAAGTGTAATTGCTAAGGATTTTAATTTGAAAATTCTTACAACACTTGATGAAAAAAAATTGTACTTGGAAAAATTTGGAATTGATAATCTTATAGTTCAGAATTTTACTTTAGAATTTTCACAGATGACCTCAGAAGAGTTTATTAAAAAAATTTTAGTAAATGATATTGGTGTTTCTCATATTGTAATTGGACACGACCATAAATTTGGAAAAGACAGATTGGGTGATGAAGAAAAATTAAAAGAGTTTGGAAGACAGCACAATTTTAATGTTACTTCGGTTGAAGCAGAAATGATTGATGGTCAAATTGTTAGCAGTACTAAAATTCGTAAAGCTTTGAATGAAGGAAATATCGAAAAAGTTAATCTCTTTTTAGGTAGAAATTATAAAATCTCAGGAAAGATTGTTGAAGGAACAAAACGAGGTAGGGAATTAGGTTTTCCTACGGCAAATATTAAACTTCATGACGAAAGAAAAGCTATTCCGAAAAATGGTGTTTATGTGGTTAGTTGTGTTCTGAAAAATAAAAATTATTATGGAGTAATGAATATCGGAATTCGACCAACTTTTGAAAATAATAATCAAACAACGCTCGAAGTAAATCTTTTTGATTTTAATAGGAATGTTTATGGCGAAGATATTGAAGTCAAATTTATAAAATATATTCGTGATGAAAAGAAATTTGAATCGAAAGAAGATTTAATAAATCAAATTAGGCTGGATATTAAAACAGCAAAAGAAATAATTGAAGGAATCAATTAATATTTTTAATTAATTAATCCCGGTTAATTCTGGGATTACATTGTAAAACAAAAATAAAGGAGTTAAAAATGTCACTCTCAAAAGAAAGAAAACTTGAGTTAATCAAAAAATATGGCAAAAATGAAAAAGACAGTGGAACACCCGAAGTTCAAATTGCAATATTAACAGAAAGGATTAACAATCTTACTGCTCATTTTGAAAGCCATAAAAAAGACCATGCATCAAGAAGAGGCTTGATGCAAATGGTTGGTAAAAGAAGAAGATTGCTAGATTATCTAATGAAAAAAGATATTGAAAGATATCGTACTATAATTAAAGAATTGAACATAAGAAAATAGAGGTTTTAAAACATGGTATATACAAAAGAAGTACAAATAGGCAAGCACAAATTGATTTTTGAAACGGGCAAATTAGCCAAACAGGCTAATGGCGCCGTAATGGTTCGTTATGGTGATACAATGGTTCTTGTTACAGCCGTAATGGGCGATGTAAGAGATGATATAGATTTCTTTCCACTAAATGTGGAATATCGAGAAAAATCATTTGCTGCTGGAAAAATTCCTGGTGGATTTATTAAACGAGAAGGAAAACCAAGCGATAAAGAAATTTTAAGTGCAAGATTAATTGATAGACCAATTCGCCCATTATTCCCAGATAATTTTTTTAATGATACTCAAATTGTTGCATTTGTTTATTCCTTCGATAATGAAAATGATGCTGATGTAATTGCTGCTTGCGGTGCTTCTGCTGCTCTTGTTATATCAGATATTCCTTTCCTCGAACCAATTGGTGAAGTAAGAGTAGGTAGAATAAATGGCGAATTCATTATTAATCCTACATTGCAGCAAATTGAAGAAAGTGACATTGAACTGGTTGTTGCCGGCACAGAAAGTTCAATCATGATGGTCGAAGGAGAAGCTAAAGAAGTTAGTGAAGAGGATATGCTAAATGCTCTTAAATTTGCTCATGGAGAAATTAAAAAGATTGTCCAGGCTCAAAATGAATTACGAGAACTCTGTGGCAAGCCAAAATTAGAAATTCCTCCAAAAGTAATTGATGAAAATCTTTTGAAAGATGTTCATGAATTAGCATACGAAAAATTCAAAGCAATAGTTGCGACTGTTTTAACTAAAGAAGAACGTTCGAATAAAAATAAAGAACTTGAAGAAGAAGTAATCGCAGCTCTTGCAGAGAAATATCCAGAGCATGAAAAAGTTATCAAAGAAATACTTCATGACATGGAAAAAGATTTAATGCGAAAGAGAATTTTGGAGGAAGGATTGCGTCTTGATGGAAGAAAAACCAATGAAATTAGACCGATATCAATTGAACTTGGTTTGCTGCCTCGTCCCCATGGTTCTGCACTTTTTACGCGGGGTGAAACTCAAAGCTTAACAACTTTAACGCTTGGAACAAAGCAAGATGAACAAATTATAGATGGTCTGCAAGCTGAATTCAGAAAGAGATTTATTCTTCATTATAACTTCCCGTCTTTTAGTGTTGGTGAAGTTGGTAAATATACTGGAGTTGGTAGAAGAGAAGTTGGTCATGGTAATCTTGCAGAACGTTCATTAAAAAATGTTATTCCTTCTGAAGATAAATTTCCTTATATGATTAGATTGAACTCAGATATTCTGGAATCGAACGGTTCTTCATCAATGGCTACTGTATGTGCAGGTTCTTTAGCTTTGATGGATGGTGGGGTGCCAATAAAAACTGCGATTGCTGGAATAGCAATGGGACTTGTTAAAGAAGGTGACCAATATGCAATTCTATCTGATATACTTGGTAATGAAGACCATCTTGGAGATATGGATTTTAAGGTTGCAGGTTCCGAAAAAGGCATAACAGGATTTCAGATGGATATTAAAATTCAGGGAATCTCGTATGAAATAATGGAAAAGGCTTTGCAACAGGCAAAAGAAGGAAGATTACATATTTTGAAAATAATGAATCAAGCAATTTCAGCTCCACGTTCTCATATTTCTATTTATGCTCCAACATTGCTTTCGACAAAAATCCCAACTGATAAAATTGGAGCTGTGATTGGACCAGGTGGAAAAATTATTCAGAAGATTCAAAAAGATTATAATGTGGAAATTGTTATTGATGAAGATGGAACAGTAAATATATCCGGTCAAGATGCAAAGCAAGCAAGAGAAGCAAAAGAATATATCAAATGGTTAACAGCAGAACCTGAAGTTGGAAAAAATTATAATGGTAAAGTTGTGCGCATTGCTGATTTTGGTGCATTTGTAGAAATTTTACCCGGCGTTCAAGGATTACTTCATATCTCACAAATTGATAATAAAAAAATTGATAAAGTATCAGATGTTTTGAAAGAAGGTGATACAATTAAAGTAAAACTTCTTAGCATTGATGGGAATAAATTTACTTTATCACGAAAAGCATTATTAAAAGAAAATCAAAATACTGAAGAGAACGACAATAACAAATAATTGCTGAATAAAGGAAAGATTTTGAAGCATGTAGCTGATATTTATTATGGCTATGATTAATGAAAATAGGAAACATTGATATTGGCAAAAAACTTTTTTTAGCACCAATGGCAGAAATTACAGATTCTTCTTTTAGAAAAATCTGTAAAGAACATGGTGCTGGCTTTACATTTACTCAAATGGTAAGTGCAGCTGGAGTTGTCAATAATAATTTTGAAACACTTCGAAATCTTTCTTTCCATATTTCTGAAAAACCAATTGGTGTTCAAATTTTGGGCAACGACCCGATAGTAATAGGAGAAGCAGTAAAAGAAATTTCAAAATTAAAACCTGATTTAATTGATTTAAATAGTGGCTGCCCTGTTGAAAAAGTAACATCAAATTTAATGGGTGCAGCTTTACTTGATGACCCAATAAGAATAGGAAAGATTGTTGCATCAATGGTAAAAAATTCCGGGGGAATTCCGATTTCTGTAAAAATAAGACTGGGCAAAAATCATAAAAAAATTAATGTTATTGAAGTTGCAAAATCAATTGAAGACAATGGGGCTTCAATAATTTTTATTCATGCAAGAACTCGAGAAGAAAAATATGACTCTGAACCACACTGGGAATGGATAAGAAAAGTAAAAGAAAATGTAAATATTCCAGTAGTAGGGAATGGCTCACTTTTTAATCCAGAGGATATTTGTCAGATGTTTAAAGAAACGAATTGTGATTCTGCAATGATAGCACGCGGTGCAATTGGAAATCCTTTTATCTTTGAAAGATATAATTCACTGATTGAAACTGGTATTGACCCTGGAGAACCATCAATTGATTTGATTAGAAAAGTTTTGTTAAAACAAATTGATTTGTTGAAAGAAGAGTATGGCGAAATAAAATGCATTGATAAAGTGAAAAAAAATATAATCTGGTATTTTAGAAATTTTCAGGGCATAGAAGAATTGATGGAAAAAGTATTTTCACAACAAGACTTGAACTCATTAAAAATTTTGATAGATGAACACACAGAGAAAATTCAATATGATTTTTATAAATCACAATGCAATTACATTATAAATGCAAAATTCAAAAAGAAAGTTTTATTCTGGCTAAAAAATGATTATGAAACAATAGGATAATGGTTAAACAGAATTAAAAGAGTTTTAAATGAACAAAGAAATAATTATCAGTTCTACAACTACTCAAAACAGAGTAGCAATTACCGAAGATGGAAATCTGGTTGATTTTTTTGTTGAGCATCCAGAAAAGCAGCGAATGGTTGGGGATATTTATTTGGGCAGAGTTGCTCGTGTTTTACCTGGCATACGTGCAGCATTTATTGATATTGGATTAAAACACGATGCTTTTCTACACTTCTCCGATATTGGAGAACGAACAAAAGCTTTACAGGGAATATTCGAAGATGACGAGACCGATGAAGATGAAGATGAAGATGAAAATCAATCAGGGAATAATGAATTATCTTCGGTAGAAACAGCTGAGCAAACAGAAGAAGAGAAAAAAACAGAAAGACATGTTGTAAGAGAACGGCAGATTCCAAAGCTTAAGAAAGGACAAGAAATTTTAGTTCAGATTCTTAAAGAACCGGTAAAAGATAAAGGTGTTAGAGTTACATCTTCTGTTTCCATCCCTGGAAGATTTTGTGTTCTTCTCCCGATGGATGATAAAATTGGTGTTTCAAAAAAGATTGTTGATATAAGAGAACGAAAAAGATTGAGAAGAATTGCAAGGAGCATTATTCCAAAAGACTGCGGCTTAATTATAAGAACCGCAGCAAAAGATCAGGATGAAGAAACCCTTGCAGGTGACTTAAAATATTTGGTAAAAATCTGGGAAGACATTCAGGAAGACGCAAAAAAACTTGAACCACCAGCAATCCTTTATAAAGATTTGAGTACAACAATAAGTGTAATACGCGATTTATTTACTCCCGATGTCTCGAAAGTTTTTGTAGATTCTAAAAAATTATGGAAAGAAATAAGAAATTATGTTCAATTCGTTCAGCCATCGCTTTTGGACAGAATTGAATATTATAAAGGTGAAGAACCAATATTTGAAACATTCAAAATAGAAGAACAGATAAAAACTTTAATGGGAAGAAAAGTGCCTCTTCCCAGTGGTGGTCATATAATTATTGAACATACTGAAGCAATGACAGTAATTGATGTTAATAGTGGAAGATATGCTGCAAAAAAAGAACAAGAATTAAATTCGCTTAAAACAGATTTAGAAGCTGCCAGAGAAATTGTTCGTCAATTAAGATTGAGAGATATTGGCGGATTGATTGTAGTTGATTTCATTGACCTTGAAGATGAAAAAAACAGAAAAAAAATTTATGATGAACTCAAAAAAGAATTTAAGAAAGACCGAGCTAAAACCGCTCTGCTTCCGATGACTGAATTTGGACTTGTACAGATTACACGAGAAAGAGTTAGAGAAAATATTGTTCAATCGATGACAGAAGTTTGTCCTTATTGTCAGGGAACGGGACTGCTTACAAAAAAATCAAATCTAATTCATGAAATAGAAAAATGGTTACAACGTTATCGACTTGAAGGCAAGCATAAATCTTTGAAGCTAATTGTTCATCCTTCTCTTGGAGAAAAACTAAAAGAAGGATTTATTTCTACTCTTACTAAAATTCAATTGAAATACATGGTCAGATTGAAATTAATTCAGGAAGAAAGAATGGATCCTTCTTCCTTCCGAATTCTTGTTACAAGAACAGGAGAAGATATTACAGATAATTTTGCATGAATTTTTTTGCTGTTAAATGAATGAAAATTGATTAGAATAAATCTGCTTAATTAATGAGAGCTTAATGAATATTTTATTTTTTTAAAATTATTTTTGAATGAATTTTGTGATTTGTTTTACGTCAATAATAAAATAGAATTTATCACATTAAAAAATTTTATATCATATTTATGTGAATCAATTTTATTAATTTTTCAGTAAACAATTTGGTCATTAGGAGGTAACAATGAAATTTTTTATTGATTCAGCTAATATAAATCATATAAAAGAAGCAGCTTCTTATGGTTTACTTGATGGAGTTACAACTAATCCATCTCTTGTAGCTAAAGAGGGAAAAAACTTTAGAGAACTTTTGGAAGAAATTGTTAAAATTGTTGATGGCCCTATAAGTGCTGAAGTTGTGTCAACTGATTATGATGGGATTCTAAAAGAAGCAAGAGAACTTTCAAAGATTCATAAAAATATTGTGGTTAAAATTCCTCTGATTAAAGAAGGAATTAAAGCTGTAAAAACATTATCATCAGAAGGAATTAAGACTAATGTTACTTTATGTTTTTCGGCACCGCAAGCAATTTTAGCAGCAAAAGCAGGTGCAACTTATGTAAGCCCGTTTGTTGGCAGACTTGATGATATCAGTCATGAAGGAATGGCCTTAATAGCACAAATTGTTCAAATCTATCGTAATTATAATTTTAAAACAGAAATTATAGTTGCAAGTGTTCGTCATCCTTTACATGTAGTAGAAGCAGCAATGATGGGAGCTCATATAGCTACGATTCCTTTTGATGTCATAGAAAAACTTTTCAAGCATCCTTTAACTGATATTGGATTGGAAAAATTTCTTTCAGATTGGAAAAAACTAAATCAATAGATGAAATGAAAAAAACAAAATTCTATCCCATTCACGAAAAGCTAAGAGCTAAAATTGTTGACTTTGCTGGGTTCAAAATGCCTGTTCAGTATTCTTCAATAATTGCAGAGCATAAAGCGGTAAGAAATTCTGTTGGTGTTTTTGATGTTTCGCACATGGGAGAAATTTTTATTCGAGGAGAAAAGGCTCTTGATTTTGTTCAATATATCACAACTAATGATGCCTCAATGTTAACTAATGGTAGAGTTCAATATTCTGTTATGTGTTATCCTGATGGCGGGATTATTGATGATTTACTTGTTTATAAAATCAACGATAAAGAATATATGTTTGTTGTTAATGCATCAAATAAAGATAAAGATTTTGAATGGATGAAAAAGAATAATCTTTTTGATGTTGATATATCAGATGAAAGCGATGATTATTCTCTGCTTGCTGTTCAAGGACCAAATTCAAAATTTGTAATTGAAAAATTGTGCGACCGTCCTCTTGATTTGGAATATTATCATTTCTTTTTTGCTAGGATTGCAAATGTTGATATGATTGTATCTAGAACTGGATACACTGGAGAATTAGGCTATGAATTATATTTCAAGGGAAATGAACAAGTAGCAGAAAAAGTATGGAATGATTTATTTGATGCAGGTAAAGAATTTAATATTCAGCCTGCTGGGCTTGGAGCAAGGGATTCATTAAGACTCGAAATGGGATATTGCCTTTATGGCAATGATATTGACCAGACTACCAATCCACTTGAAGCTAATCTCAGTTGGATTACCAAGTTGAAAAAAAATTCATTCATTGGCAAAGAAGCATTGCTAAAAATTAAAGAAGAAGGTTTGAAAAGAAAATTGGTTCCATTGATATCTGAAGAAAAGGTTTTTCCTCGTCATGGATATGACTTAAAAGCAGATGGCAAAATAATTGGAAAAGTTACAAGTGGAACTGTAAGCCCGATACTTGAAAAAGCAATTGCTCTTGGCTATGTTTCAATTGACTATGCTAAGGAAGGTACTCAAGTTAATTTTTTAATAAGGGAAAAAGAAATTCCTGCAATTGTCACTAAATTACCATTTGTGAAGAACTGATATGAAAATTAATGTATTATTCTCTAATATTTTTCTTGATGAACTCTACTTTACAGGTAAAACTGCTGTAATGATTGATGTTCTCAGAGCCTCCTCTGTGATAACAACTGCTCTATCAAATGGTGCTAGAGAAGTTATTCCTGTAAGCACACTTGATTTTGCAATGAAAATTTCAAGTGATGCATTTAAAAGCCAGACTTTACTATGCGGTGAAAGAAATACTAAAATGGTTGAAGGATTTAATCTTGGAAATTCTCCTTTGGAATATAAACCGGAAATAGTTGCCGGTAAATCAATAATTTTATATACAACAAATGGAAGTAAAAGCATAGTAAAAGCAAAATTCTGTGAAAATTTATTTATTGGTTGTTTCTTAAACTTACCTGCACTTGCAAAACACCTGATAAATCTCAATCTTGATTTTGAAATTATTTGTGCAGGAACTAATGGATTATTTAATCTTGAAGATGCTGTATGTGCCGGTATGCTTATTAATGAAATTTATTCACAAAATAAGGACATTCAACTTTC
Source organism: Melioribacter sp. (assembly GCA_029907415.1). GTDB lineage: Bacteria > Bacteroidota > Ignavibacteria > Ignavibacteriales > Melioribacteraceae > Rosettibacter > Rosettibacter primus. The sequence goes on along the minus strand of JARYLX010000011.1, from coordinate 9,359 downwards.
TGATTCAGCCGTAGCAAGTTTAACTTTGAACAAGCAAATGGGAAAAAATTTATATGAATTTTTGAGTAGTACAGAACACGGCAAACTGTTAATAGAAAATGGTTTTCTTGATGACATTATAGAATGTTCAAAATATGGAATAACCGATGTGATTCCTTATTTTGTATCAGGTTCTATTAAAAGACTCTGAAATAAAAGTCGATTTTCAAAGTATGTCTAAAAAAAGAAATACATATGACAATAATGAGAAAGAATTTTTTGTAATATCTCCTAAAAAGAAGAAAAAAATTTCAGGCATACTTTTAATAGTTCTATCTCTTTTTATTTTTTTGAGTATACTTTCTTATTCACGTTATGATGATGCTTTTTTTTCTTACCGCTTTACCGACTTATTCAATATCTTTTTTGCTAATCCAAAATTAAAAGAAAAAGCAGCTCACACTCACAACTGGCTTGGTATTTTTGGTGCTTATGTTTCCAACTTTTTTATTCATTCAACGCTTGGATATTTTTCTTTAATCTTTCCTGTAATTCTTTTTGTTTGGGGTTATACAATTTTAAAAGGTGGTGATTCGAAATTAGCTGTTTACTTCACTAATTTCTTTCTTGTAATTGGAATTCTGCTATCAACATTTTTTGGTGTTTTACGAAATGCAAAAGAATTTGGGTTATTAAAAGATTATTATGAACTATCTGGTAATGTTGGTGATTATTTTGGTGCAGCCTTAAGCAATTTAATGGGTGGATTGGGCAGCTTAATTTTGTTATCTGCTGGAATGATAATTACATTAATAATTGCATTTGATGTTCAATTCGGTTCAATACTGAATTTTATGAAGAAATTTTATAAAGAAGAAATTACAAAAGAAGAAACTGAATCTGAGGAAGAACTTTCTATTGATAATATTATTAAAATAAAAAATCAGCAAACAGATAGATTAGAAGAATCTGATGAAGATGAAGAGGATAAAAAGCCAAAGAAGACAGAAACAAAAATTAGAATCATCAAAAAAGATGAATTAGAAAAAATTCCCGAAGAAGAAAAACCATTAAAAATAAAAAAACAAGATATAAGAAAAACAGAAAAGATAGATACAGAAGAAGAGTTTCCTGTTGTTGATAAAGAAAAAGAAGCTGAACTTCCTGACCAATGGAACGAAGAAATTGATTATACTCCACCAAGTTTAGATTTATTAATAACACCTGATGACGAAGAAGTTAAAATTCATGAAAATGAATTAAAAAGAAATGCCGAACTGTTAAAAGAAAAGCTTGCACTTTTTGATATAGAAATTGAAGATATAACTGTAACTCCAGGTCCTGTTGTTACACTTTATGAAATTGTTCCTGCTCCGGGTGTTAAGATTAGCAGAATTGTTAGTCTCGAGCATGATATTGCATTGGCTCTTGCAGCTCGAGGAATAAGAATTATTGCACCAATTCCGGGCAAAAGTGCAATTGGTGTAGAAATACCAAATGCTGAATCATCACTTGTTCGTGCAAAATCTGTCATAAGTAAATTAAAAGATTCAAAAGCAGAACTTCCTCTTGCTCTTGGTAAAACAATTTCAGGCGAAGTATACATTACAGACTTAGCTAAAATGCCTCATCTGTTGATTGCTGGTTCTACTGGTTCTGGTAAAAGTGTTGGTATTAATATGATAATTCATAGTTTAATTTATTCCAAACATCCTTCTGATGTTAAATTTGTTATATTCGACCCTAAAAAAATTGAGCTTTCTTTCTATAAAAAATTGAGCAGACATTTCCTTGCTGTATCTCCAGATTTAGAAGAAGAAATAATAACTACTCCATCAAATGCATTACTTGCTCTAAAAGCAGTTGAATATGAAATGGAAAAACGTTATGACAAACTTGCAAAAGCTGGCGTGCGTAACATTGTTGATTACAACAAAAAAGTAATGAACCCAAGAACTCGTCCTCATGATACTGATGAAATCAAACATCATAAATTGCCTTACATAATTGTTATTATAGATGAACTTGCAGATTTAATGATGACATCCGGGAAAGAAGTAGAAGAACCAATTGCTCGTTTAGCTCAGCTTGCTCGTGCTGTGGGAATTCATTTGATTCTTGCAACTCAAAGACCATCTGTAAATGTTATAACTGGAGTGATTAAAGCAAATTTTAGTGCAAGGATTGCATATCAGGTTGCTACTAAAATTGATTCAAGAACAATACTTGATATGAACGGTGCGGAACAATTGCTTGGAAGCGGGGATATGCTTTTCTTACCTGCTGGAATGCCAAAACCAATTCGTATTCAAAATGCATTTATTACAACTGAAGAAATTGAAAGAGTAACAAATTTTATTTATCAGCAGAAAGGTTATTCGAAAAGATATTTTCTTCCTTCACTTTATGAAAAGAAAAAAGCTGAACTTAGTAATTTTTTATCTGACTTAGACCCAATGTTTGAAGAAGCTGCAAGAATTGTAGTTCGTCATCAGCAAGGTTCTGTTTCTCTTTTGCAAAGAAAATTAAAATTAGGTTATTCGCGTGCAGCTAGAATTGTAGACCAGCTTGAGCAGGTTGGTATCGTTGGTCCTGCGGAAGGCAGCAAAGCACGCGAAGTAATTGTTGAAAATGAAGAACAACTCGAAACAATATTAAGGTCTCTATGAAACTTATATTTCTCTTTTTGTTTTCATTTCAAATCTTATATGCACAAAGTGGCATTGAGTCCTTAAAAAAAATTCAGAGTAAGTTTAATTCTATTACAGATTTTACTGCTAATTTTATCCAAACAGATTGTAAATCATCTGTGAAAAGCTCTGCGGCGTTAAAAGGGAAAATTTATTACAAGAAAAAAAATAAATTTGTTGTTGAATTAAAAAATCAATTAATTGTTTCAAATGGCGAGTTTATTTGGAATTATAATCAAAAACAAAAACAGGTTATAATCAGTAATTTTTCTGATGAACCAACAGCATACTCGATAGAAAAAATAATTTATAATTATCCATCACTTTGCAGAATTAAGTTAATGAAAAAAGATAATGAAGAAATAATTCAGCTTATTCCGCAAGAAGGCTTGCTTGATTTGAAAGATATAAAAATCTGGAGAGATAATAATAACATGATTTCTAAATTAGAAGTAACAGATATAGGAGATATGTGTTATTTCATTCAGTTCGAAGATGTAACAATAAATCAAAATTTACCAGATAATAAATTTACCTTTAATCCTCCAAAAGGAATTCGCGTTGTTGACCTCCGTTAAAGAACATAAAAAATTGCTGAAGAAATTTAGCGGGTACATACTACCCGTTATTCTTACTATCATTTTTCTAATTCTTGCTTTTAGAGGAATTGATTTAAAAAAATCATTTGCTCTTATCGCCGAAACTTCTATAATATGGCTGTTTATTTATATAATTATTTTTTACATATCTCATTACATTCGTGCTATTCGGTGGAAGGTAATAATTCAATCTGTAAAACCTGATGCATCATCATTAAATTTATTTGGTGCAGTTATGATAGGGTATGGTGTTAATTGTGTTATTCCGCGTTTCGGGGAAATTTATAGAGGATTATTTCTTGGTAAATGGGAAAAAATATCCAGGTCTACAATGATAGGAACTATTATAGTTGAAAGAGTGATTGATATTATTTCTTTTGGACTAGCTTCATTTCTTAGTGTTTTATTTTACTCAGGTGACTTATTCAAAAAAATAGTTTGGTTAAAGCCTACATTAATTATTGGATTTGTAATAATATCTGTGATAATTCTGCTTCTTGTCATAATCGTTAAGTATGAACATGGCTTGACATCATCATTATTTGGTTTTCTTAATAAAATTAATCCAAAGATATCAAATAAATTTACTGAATTGATTTCTACACTCATCGAAGGTTTCTCAAGTATTAAAGGGCATAAGAATTTTTTTATGATAATTGTTCTAACAGTATTGATGTTCTGGACTTATGCATTAAATACTTATGTGGGATTTTTCATGCTTCATATGCATGAGGTACAGGAAATCGACATGAAAATGGCTTGGGTTTTTATGGCTATTAGTGCATTTGGCACTTTAATTCCTACACCAGGTGGAACAGGTTCATATCATATAATCTCAATTTTTATTCTTTCTAAATTATATAACTTTAATTATGAAGTTAGTGCAGCATATGCAATATTGACTCATTTCATTCAATATTTTGTATTTGTTGCATCAACTTTGCTGCTGATTTTTATTATTAACAGATTGAGGGAAAAGAAGGGAGAATCGAAAGAAAATTTTATTACAGTTTTTAATTCTAAATCTGGGGATAAATGAAAAAAATATTTTTTCTTTTTTTTGTGATTCCTTTTTTAGTATATGCACAATGGGATTTTGAAATTGCAATGGGATTAGATTTTAAATCAACTCCATCTTATCGCGATTATATCAATTCCAATTTTTCTCAATTCGGTAAAAAACTTTCATCCTTTTCAAGTGCAATTAATTTTAGTAGTGAAATTAATTACAAAATTTCTAAGAATTTTCAATTAGGTGGCGAACTTAGTTATTTAATTGATTCTTACAATGCTCCTATAGGTGCAGGCGGCATCTATGAAATATCATATACTTTTTTAAGACCATCTTTAGTTGCTTATTATGTTGTTAGTGGAACTGGTTATAAATTTAAATTTGGCGGTGGACTTGGACCAAGATTCATCTTTTTGACAGAAGATAATATTACAAAAATTGATTACTCAACAAATGGATTTGGATTGCTAATTAAAGCAGAAGGCAATACACTATTGAGTGATAATCTGTACGCAGTAATTGGGATTGACTTGAGATTTGATAATTCGGGTGATCTTAAAGACAAAGTTTATCAAAATAAAATAATTAACTTTTATAACGGTCAAGCAGTTAATATGACTTCTATTTCAGCTGGAATTAAACTTGGAATTGCATATATCTTTTAAGGATTATCTATGAACATTTTCGAAGCAATAATACTTGGTATAATTCAAGGACTAACAGAATTTTTGCCAATAAGCAGCACAGGGCATTTAACAGTTGCCGGGAAAATAATGAACCTAATTTCTTCTGATAAGCCACAATTATGGACTTCTTTCATAGCTGTAATTCAACTTGGAACTTTGATAGCTGTAGTAGTATATTTTCGTGAAGATATTATGGATATCATCAAAGATTTTTATCAGGATAATTTTATAAGAAGAAAAAATTTCAACACTCAATCATTAAATTCTAAGATGGGCTGGTATCTTGTAATTGCAACAATACCAGTTGCTGTAATTGGGCTTCTGTTTAAAGATATAATTGAAGGTGAACTTACAAAAAATCTTTATGTGATATCAGCAAGTTTGATTTTACTTGCCGTTATACTTGCAATAGCAGAAAAAACTGGCAAGTTAAAACGTGATATGAGTAATATTAAATGGTACGATGCTTTTGTAATTGGGTTGGCACAATCTCTTGCATTAATTCCCGGCTCTTCTCGTTCTGGAACTACAATCACAGCAGGTTTATTTCTTGGATTAAAGAGAGAGACAGCAGCTCGTTTTTCTTTTTTGATGAGTATTCCTGCAATTTTTGCAAGTGGTATGCTGGAATTTTATGAATCATTAAAATATATTGATTTTAATTCATCATTAAACTTGATTATTGCAACAGTTGCATCGGGAATTGTTGGTTATCTGTCAATTGAATTTTTATTAAGATATTTAAAAAGAAATTCAACTCTAATTTTTATTATCTATCGGATTGTAATTGGTATTTTAATTTTATTATTAATCAGTCAAGGTTTAATAAAACCATAGGTGATCTATGAATCTATATAAAATTTCACTAATGATAATTTTTTCTATATTGATTTTGTCCTGCACATCAAATGGACAAAAAGAAGCTAAAAAGCAAAATGACATAAAAATTAACTTAGAAGAACTTCTTTCATTGAAGAATAATGAGAAATTAATTGCTATAATGAAAACAAGCATAGGAACTATTGAACTTGAGCTGTTCCCTTACGAAGCACCTAAAACTGTAAAAAATTTTGTTGGCCTGTCATCGAAAGGTTTTTATGATGGAGTAACTTTTCATCGTGTGATAAAAGATTTTATGATTCAAGGAGGAGACCCAACTGGAACCGGAAGAGGTGGAGCGAGCATTTATGGAGGTCCATTCGAAGATGAATTTTCTCCTTCATTAAAACATAATTCCCCAGGTATTCTTTCTATGGCAAATGCAGGACCAAATACTAATCTAAGTCAATTTTTTATTACTGTAGTTCCAACTCCATGGCTTGACTTAAAACATACAATTTTTGGAAAAGTAATTAATGGGATGGAAGTAGTAAAAGAAATTAATTCAGTACCAACAGATGAAAAAGATAGACCAATACAAAATGTAGTTATAGAGAAAATTACAATTGAAAAACGAAAATTCTGAAATAATGCAATCAGAATTTTTTACTTCTCGATGGGGCTTAATTTTATCAACACTTGGAATTGCTGTTGGCACTGGTAATATCTGGCGATTTTCAAGAATTGTAGCACAAAATGGAGGCGGCTCTTTCTTAATTCCATGGGTTATATTTTTATTGATTTGGTCTGTTCCTTTAATAATTTCTGAATTTGCTTTAGGTAAATTTACAAGGAAAGCACCTATTGGAGCTTTTGTAAAAACTGCGGGCAGTAAATTTGCATGGATGGGAGCTTTTGTTGCATTTGTTTCCACAGCAATTATGTTTTATTACTCTGTAGTTACTGGTTGGTGTATTAAATATTTATTTTCATCACTATCTGGAAATTTGTTTATTACATCAAATCATTTGCAATACTGGAATGAATTTTCTTCAGGATTGTGGCCAATTTATTTTCACTTCTTTGCAATGATTATTGGTTCAACAGTAATATATAAAGGAGTAGTAAAAGGAATAGAAAAAGTAAATAAAATACTTGTATCGATGCTTGTTGTTATTCTTTTAATTCTTTTTGTGCGTGCCATTACATTACCAAATGCTCTTGAAGGCATTAAATATTTTTTTACTCCTAAACTTGAATACTTAATTAATTACAAAGTTTGGCTAAATGCATTAACACAAAATGCATGGGATACAGGAGCGGGGTGGGGTTTGATTTTAACTTACGCAACTTATATGAAAAAGAAAGAAGATATTGCATTAAATGCTTCATTAATCGGATTTGGGAATAATTCTATTTCATTGCTTGCAGGGATTATTATTTTTTCTACAGTGTTCGCTTTGAGCTCAAATGATGCTCTTCAGCAAATATCATTATCCGGACCGGCAAATACAGGTTTAACTTTTATAGTTTTGCCCCAATTGTTTATGAAAATGTCAAATTCATTTACTGTTAATATTGCTTTTTCATCATTGTTTTTTCTAGCATTATCATTTGCAGCACTAACATCTTTAATATCTATGATAGAATTAGCAGTTAAGACATTAATCGATTTTGGTTTTCAACGAAAAACCGCCACTATTATTATTTGCTTTTTTGGCTTTATTCTGGGCATACCTTCTGCACTCAATATTAATTTTTTGATAAATCAAGATTGGGTTTGGGGTGTAGGATTAATTTTGAGTGGTGCTTTCATATCTTTTGCAGTTAATAAATATGGAACTGATAAGTTCAGAAAAGAAATTATAAATGCAACTGGGAATGACATAAATGTTGGCAGATGGTATTTTTGGATTATGAAATATATTGTTCCGATTTTAGCAATTTTATTGCTGTCCTGGTGGTTGATATCATCAACTTCATGGGATAAAGAATGGTGGAACCCATTTCATCGTGAAAATTTGGGAACAAGTTTATTTCAATGGTTAATGGTGATTATTATATTTTTAGTAGTTAATAAAAAGATTGCAAATAAAATTTCAGTAAAAATATGAATGAAATTATTTTCGGAATTTTTATAACAGGATTTATTTGGGGTGGGTTTATATATTTCATAATAAAAGCAATTAAGTTAGAAAAGAAAAAGTCAGATAATTATGGCAAAAAAAATATTACCATCAATTAATGAATTAATAAAAGAATTAAAGAAAAAGAATCTTTTGCCAGTTTATTTTATTTGTGGTGAAGATAATTACAATATTAATTATTCAGTGGAATTAATTATTAACTCAGCAAAACAATTTGTAAAATCTGATTTTGATATTGAAATAATCGATGCAGAGCGTGGACAAAATTTTTCTCAAATAATTGACATGGCGCTTGCTTTTCCTTTTGGCGGTGGTAAAAAAATAATTGTGGTAAAAAATTTTGATAAACTAAATGACAAAAAATTATTGAGCGATTATTTAGTATCTCCCGCAGAATTTACAATTCTAATTTTAGTACAAAATTCGAAAGTATCAGATTTATCAAAAGAACCTTTTGCATCCCTAATTGAAAAAGGATTTTTGTTTGAAATAAAAACTGAATCAGGTGACGAACTTGTTGATTGGCTTGAAAGAAAAGCAGAAGAATATAAAATAAAACTTACTCGTGAAAACATTTATAATATTCTGGAAATAGTTGGAGAAGATAAAAGTTTACTTGAGAGTCAGCTTCAAAAAATTTCAATTTATTTATTAGATAAAGAAAAAGTTACCTTCGAAGAGATTAAAAAATTAATTTCATCAACAAAACAATATTCTATTTTTGATTTGCAGGAAGCTATCGGCAGAGGTGATAAAGTTAAAGCAATTGAAGTCGCTTATAATTTATTAGATAGTGGACAGGAAATTATTGTTATTATCAATATGCTTGCAAAATTTGTTTTAACTGTTTCTCAAATTCTTGAAATGATAAAAACAAATGTTAACGATAATGAAGCAGCACGAAAACTTCAGTTGAGCTGGTATTATTATATAAATTGTAAAAAAGCAAATTTTCTATTTTCTGATTCACGATTATTAAATGCTTCTCGTGCATTATTTGAAGCTGATTTATCTGTAAAAACTACTGCTATTGACCCCAAAACAGTATTGATAACTCTAATTTCGAAAATGATGCAATAAAAATTATGGAGTTGAAAAATTTTTCTTTAATAACTAAAATTAAACACCTAATTTTGAAACAATCTTAATATTGGATAGGTATAATTGCCGCACAATCAAAATTTAACTGAATTAACGGATGAAGAACTAATTAAAAAGTTTCAAGAAACAAATGAACTTGAAGCTTATGAAATATTAGTTCGCCGTTATAAAGACCCTCTGATGAATTTCGTATATCGATTCGTCGGAGATAGAGATGTTTCTTCAGACATTGTTCAGGATACAATGATTAAGTTTTATCTCAATAAAGATTCATATCGCGAGTTTGCCAAGTTTTCAACCTGGATTTATACAATTGCTGGCAATCT
>JARYLX010000119.1 GCA_029907415.1 Melioribacter sp. | reverse complement strand
AGTACGAAAAATTTTTCATTTCGAGGATTTTGAAGTTTCCCTATTTTTTTATTTGAAGTTAATATTCTCCAGAATAAATCTTCAATAAATGGACTTATTTCATCCTGAAAATCAACTGCAACCATTGGACCTGAGAAAGTAACAAGTCCACATTTAGTTAAAAATGCTATTTGGAGTGCGTTTATGTCGCTATGTCCAACAAAAATTTTGGGATTATTTCTAATAAGTTTATAATCAATTTTGTCTAAAAGTCTTGTTGAACCATAACCACCACGGAGAGTAAAAATTGCTTTGATATTTTTATTTTTGAACATGTCATGAAGATCAGAAAGGCGTTGAGAATCAGAGCCAGCAAGATAACCTTCCTGCTGCCCTACATTTTTTCCAACTTCAACTCGATAACCAAGACTTTCAAGGTAGGCAACCCCTTTATTGATTTTTGATAAATCATCAGGAGAAGCTGGCGAGATAATGCCAATTACATCACCTGTTTTGAGTCTTTCTGGTTTGATTATTCCCATTAATAAATAATCACTGAACTGGTGTTAAATATAAAAAAACTAAAATCTAAAGCAAAGAATTTTTTTATTGAAAATTTAATAATTGTCAGAGAAATGAGATTTAAGGTATGTAAATTTTAATGACTTTATATTAATGGAAAAAAAAATTATTATTTTTTTTCAAATAATGAGATTAATATTTCTTTACTTAACTAAAATTTATAATTCCTGGTCTTCACTGCTTTCTTTTTTTTCTAATTTCTGGAGCTTCTTTTTATGGGAGATAATTTTAGCTTCTATATAAAAGACTAAGTCTTCGGCAATGTTTGTAGCGTGGTCTGCTAATCTTTCAATATGTCTGGTTAAAACTATTAAATGAGCAGCAGGTTCAATCAAATTATTATTCGATTGCATTTTAGATACTAAAATTTGAAAAGCCTGTTTGTTAAGATTATCTACAACTTCATCATTTTTAATTACAGAATCTGCAAGCTGAGTATCACCATAAATAAAAGAATCGATAGCATTCTTAATCATTTGTCGTGCTTGTTTACCCATTTCATTAATTTGTGCTTCTGATATTAATGAACTAAAATCATTTACTTGAGACATTGATTTCCATATTTTTTTAACACGTTGTGCAATATTGACAGCAATATCCCCGCATCTTTCAAGCTGATTATTAATCATTAAAGCAGATATAAGAAATCTAAGATCGGCTGCAACTGGTTGAAAAAGAGCAAGTATGTTTTCACATTGAGCTTGAATAAGATTGTCATAGGCATCTACTTCAAGGTCACGGGCTTTAACGCCTTTGCATAATTCAATGTTGCCTGTTTCTAGAGAATTAATTGCTCTTTCTACTTGTTCGTCAACAAGGGAAGCCATTTTTATTAAATTTGTTTTTAAACTCTCAACTTCAGCCATAAAATGTTCTTGCATAATTTTTACCTCTTAGTTTTATACCAAATTTAACATAAAAATTTCAAAGCTTCTATTTAACTGTTAATGTTTATTTCTTTTATAAATTAGTAATTATTATTTATTAATTCACCTGAGATGAATGTAGAATTTGAAAACTAATTCTAAATTCTAACAAATTTTTTTGATTTAATTTAATTAAAATAATGAACTCTCTTTAAATTCACCTCTTAACGAGGTTGCGTGAAAATGTTAACACATTTATTAACTCTCCTTAAATCCCTCTCTTAAGAAGAGAGGGACTATAAGTCTCAAAATCTTTACGTTCTGAATATTTTCTTTAATTTTTTAATAACACAGAATAATTCATTAAAATGATTTATACTTTCCTATCATTCTGAGGAATCTCGCCGAAAGGTGGATGACGGAGAATCTTAAAAACTATATTATATTTAATAGATTCTTTCTCGCCTTCGGCGAGTCAGAATGACAATTCTACTTTCCCTGTCATTCTAAGGAGACTACCACTATTCCTTCATTGTCGTTTTGAGTCCGCCATTTGACGGACGAAGAATATGAAAACAAATATTAATTTTCAAAGAACTTTCCGCTTCAAAAATAAATTCTTCACTACAATTAACATTTTCAGACGGCTCCTATTAAAAAATATTTCTCTTAATTAAAATTCATAAATTAACCAAATCTGCCGCGTATATAATCTTCTGTTTGTTTCATATCTGGTGCAGTAAATATTTTTATTGTTTCAGCATATTCAATTAAGTTTCCCATATAAAAAAAAGCAGTATAATCACTAACTCGAGATGCCTGCTGCATGTTATGAGTAACAATAACAATTGTATAATTTTTTTTCAATTCAAAAATTAGGTCTTCGATTTTCGTTGTAGAAATTGGGTCAAGAGCACTTGCGGGTTCGTCCATCAAAATTATTTCAGGTTCAACAGCAATGGCTCGGGCTATGCAAAGTCTTTGTTGCTGTCCACCGCTTAAAGACATTCCGCTTTTTTTCAGATTGTTTTTAACTTCATCCCAGAGTGCAGCTTTTCTCAAACTTTTTTCCACAATTTCATCAAGTTCTTTTTTATTTCTAATTCCATTTATTCTTGGACCATAGGCAACATTATCATAGATAGACATTGGGAAAGGATTGGATTTTTGAAAAATCATTCCTACTTTTTTTCTTAATTCAACAACATCGATTCTATCTTTATAAATATTTTTCCCATCAATTATTACATCACCTTTAATTTTTACATTATCTATCAAATCGTTCATTCTGTTCAAGCATCTCAAAAAAGTAGATTTACCGCAACCGGAAGGCCCAATCAATGCAGTAACTTTTTTTTCTTTGATTTTCATTGAGATATCATTCAAAGCTTTTACTTTTCCGTAAAATAGATTTAAGCTGTTTATTTCTATTTTATATTTCTCACTCATATATCACTATAATGTTTATATTAACCAAAGCGACCTGATATATATTCTTCTGTTTGTTTATTAGCCGGATTTGTAAATATTTTTCTTGTTGTATCAAATTCAATTAATTTCCCCATATAAAAGAAAGCGGTGTAATCACTAACACGTGCTGCTTGCTGCATATTATGAGTAACAATTACAATCGTATAATCTTTCTTCAGTTCATAAATTAAATCTTCTATTTTAGTTGTTGCAATTGGGTCAAGAGCACTTGTAGGCTCATCCATTAAAATTACATCAGGATTTAATGCAATTGTTCTTGCGATGCATAATCTTTGTTGTTGACCTCCAGATAAGCTTGCCCCTGAACGATTAAGATTATCTTTGACTTCTTCCCACAATCCTACTTTCTTCAAACAGCTCTCTGCGATTTCATTCAATAATTTTTTATCTGTAATACCATTATATCTTAAGCCCGCAACTACATTGTTCATTATTGACATTGTTGGAAAAGGATTTGGTTTTTGGAAGACCATTCCAATGCTTCTTCTCAAATAAACTGGATTAATATTTTGAATATCCATTCCGTTATAAAAAATATTCCCTGTATAAGTACCTCCAATTACTTCGTGCATTCTATTTAAGCATCTCAAAAAAGTTGATTTACCACAACCCGAAGGTCCAATAATTGCAGTTACATTATTCTTTGGAATTGAAACAGAAATTTCATTTAATGCTTTTACTTCTCCAAAGTAAGCAGAAAGTTTTTCGGCTCTAATTATTTCGACAAATCTTTTTTCTAAACTTTTGTCTAGAGTTAATGCTTTTGAAATTACATCATGTATCATTTAAGTATTTTAATTTGTTTTGTATTTAGACCTTGTAATAATTCTAAAAGCTATGCTAAAGATAGAAATAAATAAAATTAAGACAAGAGCAGCAGTCCATGCTTGGTTATTCCAGTCTTCAAATGGAGCTCGAGCATAATCATATATATATACAGTAAGCGAAGCTATCGGTTGAAATATGTTTGTCGACCAAAATCGATTCCCCAGAGCTGTAAAAAGCAAAGGTGCTGTTTCACCTGCAGCTCTTGATAATGCTAATAAAATTCCTGTAGCAATACCTTTCCATGCAGTTCTTAAAACAATGAATAATGATGTTTTCCATTTGGGAATTCCCAAACCTAATCCAGCTTCACGATAACTATGTGGAACTAATTTAATCATTTCTTCTGTAGTTCTCGTAACTGTTGGTATCATTAAAATTGCCAAAGCTACACCACCAGCCAGTGCTGAAAAATGTCCCATAGGAATCACAACCAAAGTATAAGCAACCACACCAATAACAATTGAAGGGATACCACTTAAAACATCTGTTAAAAATCTTAAAAGTAAACCAAATTTATTATTCCCAAATTCAGCTAAATAAATTCCAGCCATAATTCCTATAGGTAATCCAATAAGAGCACCAATTCCAACTAAAATTAAAGTTCCTACAATTGCATTTGCCATACCTCCACCGGGTTCACCAACAGGTTTTGGCATGGAAATAAAAAAATCAATATTTAAGTGAGTAATTCCTTTTGAAACAGTATAATAAAATATAAAAGCAAGCGGGACTACTGCAGTTAATGCGGCTATAAAAGTTAATCCCATAACGATAAAACTTACAATCTTACGGTAAATTAATTTTCTTTTATAATTCATAAAACTTTTTTCCATTTAGATTCTAAACTCCACACAAGAAAGCGAGCTGCTGCATTAATAATAATTGTAATAACAAACAGTATTAATGCTAATTCAATTAAAGCACTCAAATACAATTCTGAGGTAGCTTCTGTAAATTCATTTGCTATAACGCTTGCCATAGTATAAGCCGGGTCAAAAAGCGATGCAGAAATTATTGGTCTATTCCCTATTACCATTGTTACAGCCATAGTCTCGCCAATTGCTCTGCCTAATCCAAGCATTGTAGCACCAAGAATTCCTGACTTAGAATTAGCAAGAACTATTTTAGTTGCTTCCCATTTTGTAGCTCCCAAGGCTAAAGCTGCTTCTTTTTGAATTGAGGGAACTGATTTCATTATATCACGAGAAATAGAAGTAATTATTGGTAAAACCATAATAGATAAAATTATTGAGGCAGCAAGCATTCCAAATCCATACATTGGTCCTCTAAAAAAAGGAAGAAATCCTAAATGTTCATAAAGAAAAGGTTGAACATTTTCTCTTAGCCATGGGACCAACACAAATATTCCCCACAATCCATACACAATACTTGGAACCCCCGCTAATAATTCAACAAGGAATGATAATGGTTTTTCTAACCAGCGAGGCGCTAATTCAGATAAATAAATTGCAACACCAATACTAAAAGGGACTGCAATTAATAATGCTAAAAAAGATGAAACAAGAGTCCCAAAAATAGAAGGCAGTGCACCATAAATTTCAGCAACTGGGTCCCATGTTGTTTCAGTCAAAAATTTTAAACCAAATTTTGATATCGAGAGTTTAGAGCCGATGTACATTTCATAACCCATAAGAAAAACAAGAAGTAAAACAATAACTGCAAAAATCAGAGTTAACTTTTCGTAAATAAAATCACCAAAATTTATTTTTTTAGAAAAGTTAGATTTATCGGCATTAATTTTTTTCAATTTATTATTTATAATATCATTGATTTTAATATTGTTAACATCAATTTCTTTTTCCAAAGTTAAAGCCTCGGATTTTATTTTACATTTATAGGTTTACCATTGAGAGTTAAAGAATTAATTTTCTTTTCGTTTAATTTAATAACTGATTTTGGAAGTGGAGCATAATACAACTCTTCGGCATAAGCTTGGCCTTTTTCCATTGCCCATTTTAAGAATTTTACGAGTGCTTCTGCTTTCTTTTTATCTTTCATATCCTTATAAACTAATAACCATGTAAATCCAGAAATAGGATATGAATCTTTTCCATCTGCATCTGTAATCATTGCTCTTAAATCTTCAGGCATATTTTTAGAAGCCCCGTCGGAAGCAGCTGTAACAGTTTTAAAATTAGGTTCAATAAAATTGCCGGCTTTGTTTTTTATAAATGCATAGGGTAAATGATTTTTAACTGCATAAGCTAATTCTATATAACCAATTGCACCAATAGACTGCTTTATAACACCTGTAACGCCTTCATTTCCTTTTCCACCTAAACCAACAGGCCAATTCACAGATGTATTGCAACCTACCTTTTTTTCCCATTCTTTACTTACCTTGGTAAGATAATTTGTAAAGATATAAGTAGTACCACTTCCATCTGATCTATGAACAACAATTATACTTCTGTTAGGAAGTTTTACTCCTGGATTTAATTCTGTAATTCTTTTATCGTTCCACATATAGATTTTTCCAAGAAAAATATCTGCAATTGTAGGACCATCTAATTTCAATGGCTGCTTAAGTTCTGGTAAGTTATAGCTTAATACAACAGCACCAAGAACTGTTGGTATGTGAACAATTTCAGTTCCTCTTTTTTGTTTAGCTTCCTTTAGTTGTTCATCACTCATTGGACCATCGCTTGCACCAAAATCAACGGTTCCTTCAATTACCTGTTTAATTCCGCCACCGCTTCCAATTGATTGATAATTAATTTGAACACCTGTTAATTTCTTAAATTCATCAAACCATTTTGAATAAATTACGTAAGGAAAGGTCGCTCCAGCAGCATTTAATTGAACCTGGGCTTTGGTTATTGATATTGAATATAATACTAAAAGTAATAGATAAATTATTCCTTTTCGCATTTTTTCCCCGTCTATTTTATTATTAAAAATTTTTTGAATATACAACCTCATCAAAATTCCCAGAAAAATGTTAATCTTGGCACCACATCATTATTCCCATTATAATATGTTTTTATTTCACAATTAGGAGAAAGATGAACTTTAGAAACAGGTTTATAATCAAGCGCCAAAAGAATTAATGAATTGTTGTCAAAATTTTTAACGGAATTTGGGTCATAATAATCATATCTACCAACAATATTTATTTTATTATTCAAAGAAAAATAAGCCCACATTGATATCCCGTAAGATTCTAAATTTTCCAAATGCATAATCTCTGATTCTTTATAACCATTTTGAACTGTCCTATAAAATGTTTCAATTCCGAAAGAAATTTTTTCAAACTTATAACTACCAAAAAAAGCAATTACAATGCTATTATTCTTTTTAGAAGTATTGTCAGATTTATCAAAAATAAAAGTATTACTTGCATAATCGGCGTAAGTTGTTATAATCATATTTTTATATGGATGAAATTCAAGCAAACCATAAAATCTTTTATGTCTATTATTTTCAGGACCGCTATTAGCATTGTTACCAATTTTAATCCAATATTTAATATTTCCATCTGAAATCAAATTTCCTCTTAAATCAATTCCCATATCTCTACTCGACACAATTCCATTATAATCAAGAATT
This sequence comes from Melioribacter sp., assembly GCA_029907415.1. GTDB lineage: Bacteria > Bacteroidota > Ignavibacteria > Ignavibacteriales > Melioribacteraceae > Rosettibacter > Rosettibacter primus. Next base: position 1,607 of record JARYLX010000119.1, on the reverse strand, counting down.
GTTTTTTCAAGAAATCGATTATTCCATACTTGAGTTGAGATTTCAAAAGCCGGGGTAGGTGAAATTCCTATGTATAAATTTGAGCCTTCAAAAATATTAACCCATTCCAAATAAGCATCTTTTACCCAGACATTCATTTTGTTTGATGATGTTTTCATATCATAAATATTGTCTGCTTCTAATCGAAATCTTGATTTGAAATTATCTGTTATTTTGTAATCTGTTGTAATAAAAATTCTTCTGAACTGAAATCCATTCATTCCTTCATAACTTGAATTGTTTTGTTTGAGATTATAAAAATAATCTCCAAACATAAGTCCACTAAACTTAGGTAAGTTTTGAGCAGATAAAAATGAGCTAATAAAAAAGAACACACAAATTGGTGTGAAAATAAATTTCATTGTACTCTCTCTCTCCTCTGCTACAATAAAGAAAAAATTTAACAGTTAAAAATACATTTTGTGAATAATTGTCAATGTTAAGAAAATGTTAATTTTTAATTACTAAAAAAGGTGCCCCCTTTTGAAGGGAACACCTTTAGAGAGAGAGGAGAGAGAGTACCAAAATTATTTCATCAATGTCATTTTCTTTACTGCAGTGAAATTATTTGACTCGAGTTTATAAATATAAACTCCAGAAGGAAGATTTTCAGCATTCCAATTTATAAAGTATGTACCAGCATCTTTATAACCATCAATGAGTTTTGCTATTTCCTGTCCCAATGAATTATAAACAATCAAATTCACATAACCTGATTTTGGCAATGTGAATGAAATGGTAGTATTAGGATTAAATGGATTTGGATAATTTTGATACAACTGAAAATCAGCTGGTATATTTTTATTATATGTTTCTTTAACATCTGTCAAAGTATAATCAGTATTTTGCGGATCATAATTTGTCCAGCGTTCGTCCCATCGTGGTCCATTCGGGTTGAATGCGCCAATATAATTTACATGTGTAAAAAAATTATCTTTTAATCTATCGTTATTAAAACTTGCATTTGTTGAAGCATATGAATTAGATGCAGGTATTGGATTTGGATTTGTGAGATTAAATGGATCAATTAAACCGACATCGCTACTTTTATCAAATGTCTTATTACCAAAATCAGGGTTATTAAACCATGTAACAACATCAAAACCATTAACATTTGTAGTTAGATTTTTACCTGATTGTGACCCTGCTATAATAGTATTTCTTATTTGTAAGTCATTTGCAATAGCACCATCTGCTGAATTCTGTCCATCAATTAAAAGTCCAACTGGATAACCCATAATTATTGAATTATAAATTGATGTAAGAGCCGATCTTCTTAAATGAGCACCTCTTTTGTAATTCGAATTAAATTGTGTAAAATCTGGCGAAGGAAGTGGTCCTATTAGAGTAACATTAGAAAAAATTGGTTGTGTCCTTGGTGAATTTAGTGTACCAGTTCCATCATTATCAGATTCAAAACCGTTGCTGCCACTTATGTCTGCCATGTTCGGGTCCCTAAAACCAAATAAAAATTGGCATTTCCCTCTATAACCAAAGTCAGTATCAAACTCATCATCTAAACCTTTATAAGCAATTAAGTATTTACAATTAACTGTTCCACCAAAACA
>JARYLX010000118.1 GCA_029907415.1 Melioribacter sp. | reverse complement strand
CCCTTTTCTTTTAACTACATACTTTTTTAATGTATAACTTACTGGAGCTAATTTTGATGTTTTTGCTTTACTGTAATATGCTGCAATTGAGGCAACTTTTTCTATTATTTTCTTTGGTATGGATTCTTTGCTATTCTCAATTCTTAAAATTGCATGAGACCCTTTAACAGCTCTTGCATGGAACCAGTAATCATTTTGCTTCGCAAATTTCAAGGTAAGTTCATCATTATTATGGCTATCTTTACCAACATAGACATGATATTTTTTATCAATTATAAAATGTCTGAAATTTGGTTTTGAGTTATCGTCATTTTTTTTCGAAAGAATATTTTTAATCTTCAATTCAGCTTTAATATTTATTAATTCATCATCTGTTAAATTATTTTCCAGCATTAATTTTACTTTTTTTAAATGTTCATAACGATTAATTAGCTCATTGTACAAAATTCTTGATTTTTCATATTGTATTTTTTCTGCTCTTGCTTTAGTAAAATATTCATCAATATTTTGATGAGGAGATAATTTTTCATCAAGCGGTATTTCAATTATTTTATTTTCTTCATCAATTAATTCTACTACCTTCATCCCTTTTTTTAATTTATTTATATTTATTAATAATAGATTGCCAATTTTTACATAGTAATTTTCTTTCGATTCGTTTTCAAGTAATACTTTCAAATTGTTTATTTTATTCGAAACTTTTTCCAGTTCATTATCTAAATATTTCTTTATTTCAGAATAAATTAATTTTCGTTTTTTTAATTTATTTGTTTGAACAAAATATTCACCAACTGCTTCAAAATATTTTTTATGATAGCTTAATATAGTATAATTTTCAGGGAGATAGAATTTAGATGGCTCAAATCTAACTTTACCTTCATTTTGAGAAATAGATATTCTAATATCATCATTAAATATCTCTTCCAAAATATCTATTAATTTTATATCCTTACGAATATTGAGCTGAGAGGTTATTGATTTATCGATAAACTTATAAGAATTCAAAATTTCTTCATCAGATTTATTGGTAAAGTCTTTATATAGTTCTTTGTGTGTTTCTATAAAGTAATTAGAAATTAATTCGTCATAAATTTGGCTTTTATTTTCTTCATTTATTTTTTTAAAACTCATAATTTTTTTTTCATTATCAATTAAATAAACATTTGTCATATGGCCTCTAATACAAAAGAAAAGTGAACAGGTGGATAAAGAAAATTTAATGATTCTATCACCAAATGCAATCTCAATTTTTTTTATTTCAGCAGGTAAGTATTCTTCGAAAAAACTTAATACATTCTTTTTAGCCTTGTGATGCTCATGTTTTATCATTAAAAACGGGTATTGTGGATTAACAGAAATTATAAGGTGAAAATTATCATAATTTTTTAGTAGGATATTTATAAATAATTTATCTTTTTCTTGAGTGTATATATCATAAACTTTCTGATTAAGAAGCAAATCTCTTAATTCATATATACTCCTTAACAGGTATAAGTAATTTTTATACATAAATCAAAATTTTCTTTCACTCTCAGTTAATTCAAAAATTTTTTTCAATAAATTAATGTCATTTTCTGTCAAATACACATTTCTTCTTGATGCAACAATTTTAGCTACTTCAATAGCTTTGTCAATTTTATATTCATCAAAATTATTAACTCCGCCCCATGTAAATGATGGTATATATTTGGGCGGAAATCCATGACCAAATATATTGCATGATATGCCAACTACAGTTCCAGTATTAAATACAGTTCCAATTGCTGTTTTTGAATAATCACCCATAAATAATCCAATAAATCTATTACCTGTTTTAATTTTTTCATTATTAACAAAAACATCTACAATCCCATAATCATTTTTAAGGTCACTATTTGTGGTGCCAGCACCAAGATTTACCCAGCTACCAATATAAGAATGGCCAATAAAACCTTCATGTTGCTTATTTGAGAAAGAATGAAATATTGAATTTTCTATTTCCCCGCCAATCTTGCATACTTCACCTATTGTAGTATTATGATATATCGATGTATGAGCTTTTATTAAAGAATTTTTCCCAATAAAAGCAGGACCTTTTATTGTTGTATGTGACATAATATGAACATTTTCATCAATAAAAATTGGTCCTTCAGAAGCATCCAATAAAACAAAAGGTTCTATTTTAGTTCCTTTGCAAATTACTATGTTTTTTTTGTTAATTGTTTCTACTGATTTATAATTTACTTTTGATTTTTTTTCTCTATAATTTTTTATAATTAATTTATAATCATTTACGATTTCTTCACAATTATAATTAACTAAATCCCAGAGATAATTAATTAATTTTGCATTTGTATTTTCTTTTGATAAATTATTAATATCAAAAGATAAAGAGCCGTCATCATTAAATTTCACATAATTAAAATTATTGCCCTTAATTTTAACAGCAACAATCTGGTTGTCGTTTGATAAAATAATTCCTTCTTTTAGATTTTTTATTTTGTCTGCTACTTCTTTATTTATTAACAAACGACCATTAACAAAAAGAATAGAGTTCCCTTTAAAATCATTAACTAATGACTTTTGATATTTTTCTTTAATTGTATTTTCTAAGTATGGCCGGCAATGAAAAATTATTTTGCTGTCCAGAAAAAATAGTTCAAGTTTTTGTTTTAATGTTAATATTCCACATTTTAGTTCATAAACGGGTCTTAAAAATGTTAATGGTAATAAATTTTTAAATCCAGTATCTTCATAAATCATTACAACAGATTTCATGTAGAACCTTTATTATTTTATAATTAAACTAACTAAAATTTTTTTTAATGCAAAAATATTCATAATAAAGTTTATTATTTTTACAATTACAAAATCAAAGAATTACTATGAGTATCATTTCAAAAAAATTTTTAACTAAAGTTGCTATATATGGAATATCTTTTATTGTTACAATTATCATTATAGATTCGATAGTACTTCCTTATTATGTAAGCAGCAACGAATTAAAAGTTCCAAATGTCATTGGTAAACACAAAGATGAAGCAATAAGAATTCTAAGAGAATTAAATCTGAATCCAATTATTAATACTTCACGCTACGATGAAAAATATGATAAAGATTATGTTATATTTCAGAAACCACTACCAAATACTTATGTGAAAGAAAATCGAAAAATATATTTAACAATTAGTGGGGGATTACAAACAGTTAAAATGCCATATTTGATTAATAAGTCCGTGAGGGATGCTCAAATAATACTTCAAAAACTTGGCTTGACGATAGATTCATTAGAACAGATAACTTCAGATTTTTCTCCAAATACAATAGCTGAACAACAATATCCTGAAGGAAAAGATTTGCCTGTTGGTACCAAAGTTAGATTAAAAGTAAGCATAGGGCCTCAATTAGGAAAAATTAAAGTTCCAAATTTAATTGGTAAATCACTAATAGAAGCAGAAAAAATATTGCGAAATTATTCTTTAACTATTGGATTAAAAACTTATATATATTCAAAATCTCTTTTGCCAAATACAATTGTTGACCAGCAGCCCAGTGAAAATACTCTTGTTAATGCTGGTGATAGTATCAATGTAGTAATTACACTTAATAAGTGAGTTCATATGGTTACAAAAAAATTATTAGCACCATCAATACTTTCAGCTGATTTCTCAAATTTATCACAGCAAATAAGATTAGTTGAAATCGGCGGAGCAGATTTAATTCACTGTGATATAATGGACGGAAGATTCGTCCCAAATTTAACATTTGGACCTATGGTCATTTCGTCAATTCGAAATATTACCAATTTACCTATTGATGCTCATCTAATGGTAGAAAATCCTGAAAACTTAATTGATAGTTTTATTGAAGCTGGAGTAAATTATTTAACTGTTCATCAAGAAGCAGTGGTTCATTTACATCGAACTGTAGATTACATAAAAAGTAAAGGTGTTAAAGCAGGAGTTTCAATTAATCCAGCTACACCTATTCATTTCTTAAATGAAATTTTAGAATTTGTTGATTTAGTTCTCATTATGTCTGTTAATCCGGGTTTTGGTGGACAAAAATTTATTCACAGCAGTCTGCGTAAAATCAAAGAACTCTCTAAAATAAGAGAAGAGATGGGTTACAATTTCTTGATTGAAGTAGATGGAGGTTTAACAAAAGACAATATTAAAGATGTTTCAAATGCAGGGTGTAATATATTTGTTGTTGGTTGGTCAATATTTGGAAACGATAATAAAACTGCTGCAACTACAGAGTTTAAAAATCTAATTAATAACAACAACTAACAATCAGGGATAAACACTTTGACTAACAATCTGATTATTCAACTTATTAATATTAATTATCCCGAAGTATTTAAAAGATATAGCATAAAATACAATATCTATCGTGAATTGTATGAAAAAGATTTATATGGATTAGAAATTCGTAATCTTGATACCAAATTAGGTCAAAGAATAAAAAAAATAATTTTAGCCAATAAAGAAATTTGCTACCTTGTTGATAATAAAAACCAATCCATTGATTTATTAGCATTAGGAACATTCTCGGTTTTTAAAGAATTAGCAAAAGAAATAATTGCAATTGGAAATGAAGATATTGGTTTTAAGGTTAATAAAGTTATTCAAAACATTATTGATTATGATAATAAGTCCATACAAATTGGTAATAAAATATTTGATATGGACAAAGCACACATAGTAGGCATATTAAATGTCACACCTGATTCATTTTCAGATGGTGGAAAATTTTTTGAGAAAAATGCTGCTGTTGAACATGCACTAAAACTTATTGAAGAGGGAGCAGAAATAATTGATATCGGCGGTGAATCAAGCCGTCCAGGAGCTAAACCTATTGAAGAAGAAGAAGAAATACGAAGAGTAATTCCGGTTGCCGAAGAAATTTTGAAATTAAAACCGGATGCTATTTTATCAATTGACACAACAAAAAGTAGAGTAGCTGAGATTGCTTTATCTTTAGGTGTAAAAATAGTAAACGACATAAGCTCGTTCAGTTTTGATTATAGAATCTTAGATATAGCAAAAAAATATAATGCTTCATATGTTCTTATGCATATGAAAGGAAGTCCTGAAACAATGCAAAATAATCCTTACTATGAAGATGTAGTTTCTGAGTTATATGATTTTTTCATAGAAAAAACATTGGAAGTACAAAAATATAATTTGAAAAATATATTTATTGATCCAGGAATTGGATTTGGAAAAAGAGTAATGGATAATTATGAATTAATAAAAAGATTGAACGAGTTCAAAGGTTTAGGATTCCCAATTTATATAGGTGTTTCAAGAAAATCCTTTTTGGGGAAAGCACTAAATTTAACAATCGATGAAAGAGAAGACGCCACTTTAGTTGCAGAAACTATTGCAATAAAAAATGGGGCAAGATTTATCAGGACCCATAATGTCAAAAAAACAAAATACGCTTCGCTTATAAATTTATTCATAGAAAAACCAGAATTACTACAAAATGTTTGAAATCATAAAAATTGGATTTATTACAATAAATTTTACTGATGTTTTGGATATTGCATTAGTATCTTTCATATTTTATAAATTATACAGCACCATTAAAGGAACTATTGCTGCTCAAATTTTTTATGGCTTGTTAATAGTTTTATTTTTATCATTTATTGCTCAGGTAGCAAATTTTAAAGCAACCGGCTGGTTATTGAAATTAATTTCTGATATCTGGGTAATTGCTTTTATTATTTTATTTCAGCCAGAAATTAGAAGATTACTGGTTCTTGTTGGGAGAAGTCCACTTTTACGATTTTTTATCAAAACAGACCAGCATAATATTGCTGAGATTATTGCTGATACAGCTTTTGAATTAGCACAGCATCAACATGGTGCTTTAATTGTAATAGTAAAATCTGTAGGAATCAGAGGTATTGTTGAAACTGGAGAAATAATTAATTCACGAGTAACAAAAAATCTTCTTCGTTCAATATTTTATCCACGTTCACCTTTGCATGATGGAGCTGTAATAATTAATAATGGAATTATTGAAGCTGCAAGGTGTACTTTACCACTTTCAAGTGTTACACAAATAGATGGAATACCTTTAGGCATGAGACACCGAGCGGGATTAGGGATTTCTGAGCAAGCTGATGTAATATGTGTAATTGTATCTGAAGAATCCGCAAGTATTTCAATTGCAGAGAATGGTAATTTAATAAGAGGTTTATCAAAAGAATCATTGAAAAATTATTTATTGAAAAATCTAAGTTCTCGTAAAACAAAACGTACTGAAAAAAATTCAAACAATTAATTTATATTTGATGAATAATTTTTAAACAAAATAAAAGGAGAGTGACATGAAATTAAAATATTTTTCACACTCTGCTTTTCAGTTTACTTCTAACAGCGGAAAAAAAATTTTAGTTGACCCATTTTTTGATGGCAATCCAACTTCACCAGTTAAATCTGATGAAGTATCTGCAGATTATATAATCCTGACTCATGGACATGGAGACCATCTTGGCGATGCTTTCAAAATTGCAAAGAGATGTAATTCAATGTTCATTTGTGTTAATGAATTAGCTAATTATTGCATCAGTAAAGGTTTTAATGCTCATAATATGCATATTGGGGGTTCATATAATTTTGAATTTGGCAGAGTGAAATTTACAATTGCTCATCATGGCTCTATGACACCTGATAATTATTATGCCGGAGAACCTTCTGGAGTAATTCTTTCTATTGATGGCATAAATGTTTATCATACAGGAGATACAGGTTTATTTTATGACATGAAATTAATCGGCGAAATGACACCATTAGATTATATGCTTCTTCCAATTGGAGATAATTTTACAATGGGCATTACTGATGCACTAAAAGCTGTTGAATTGGCTAATCCCAAAATAGCAATACCAATGCACTATAATACTTTCCCTGTAATAAAAGCAGACCCTTACGAGTTTAAAAATCAAGTTGAACAAATGGGAAAGAAATGTATTGTGCTTGAATATGGTCAAGAAATAGAACTCTAATTCAAATAAATTATGGCTAAAAAAATTGTTATAGCAAATCAAAAAGGTGGGGTTGGAAAAACCACCACTGCAATTAATCTTTCTGCGTCTATTGCAGCTGCTGAATTTAAAACTCTTTTAATTGACATTGACCCTCAGGCGAATTCTACTTCAGGAATTGGCACTAACAAACCTGAAAAAACTATTTATGAAGTTCTTGTAGGTATTAATAAAATTGAAGAGAGCATCTTAAATACTTATATGCCATTTCTGGATATTCTTCCATCTACAATTAACTTAGTTGGTGCAGAAGTAGAATTAGTCTCACTAGAAGGAAGAGAATTTTTACTTAAAAATGCTGTTGCATCAATTGATGATAAATACGATTTTATATTTATAGATTGTCCACCTTCACTTGGTTTACTTACTCTGAATGCACTTGTATGTGCTGATTCGGTATTAATTCCTGTTCAATGTGAATATTTTGCTCTGGAAGGTTTGGGACAACTTCTTAACACAATCAATATTGTTAGAAAAAACTTTAATGAGAATTTGACAATTGAAGGTGTTCTCCTTACAATGTTCGATAAGAGATTGCGTCTATCGCTACAAGTTGTTGAGGAAGTTAGAAAATACTTTGGCACAAAAGTGTATAATACAATAATTCATCGTAATGTTCGTTTATCCGAATCGCCGAGCTATGCGAAACCAGTAATTTTATATGATGCAAGTTCTGTCGGAGCGCAAAACTATATTTCTCTTGCTTCCGAAATTTTAGAAAGAAATAATTTACAAATTCGAAAAGAGAGGGAAGGAGAAAAATGAAATCAGCTCTGGGAAGAGGATTGGATGCATTAATTAATCCACAATTAAAAGATAAAATTGATGCTCCTGTTGCAATTTCAAGTAAAGAATTACCTAAAGACGACGGAAAATCTTTCGACATCCTTACAAAAATTCCAGTTAATCAAATTAGTCCAAATCCTTATCAACCTCGAACTGTATTTGAACCTGAAGCACTTGAAGAATTGAAAAAATCAATTCTTGAAAATGGTTTAATTCAACCTATAACTGTTCGAAGGGTTGACAAAGAAAAATATGAATTGATATCAGGAGAAAGAAGACTCAGGGCTTGCAAAGAAATTGGAATTAAAGAAATTCCTGCTTATATCATCAAGGTTGATACTAAAGAAGCTATGCTCGCTTTGTCTTTGATTGAAAATATTCAAAGAGAAAAATTAAATCCTATTGAAGTTGCAAATGCATATAAAAGATTAATGGATGAATGTAATTTATCACAGGAAGAAATTGCTAAAAGAGTAGGTAAAGATCGTACTACAATTACAAATTTTATTCGATTGCTTAAGCTTCCTGAACCAATTCAAAAAAGCTTGATTGAAAATAAAATTACAACTGGACATGCAAGAGCATTAATTAATTTGCCAAGCGAAGCAGTTCAACTGGAAATTCATGAAAAAATTATTAAGAAAAGTCTCTCCGTTAGAAAAGTTGAAGAACTAGTAAGAAAATATTTAGAATCAAGAAATGGGCAGAATAAAAAGAAATCCTTAAGTCTTCGTGTTGACTTAGCTAATGCATCTCAAAGAAACCTTGAAGAAAAGTTGCAAAGTATTCTTGGAACAAAAGTTCATTGTAAAATCAATAATTCTGGTGCTGGACAAATTGTTATTGAATTTTATTCTCAAGATGAATTGGAAAGATTATTAGAACTTTTTGAAATTATCAATGCGAATATTCATTAATATTTTTCTAATTTTGACAACTTCAGTATCTATTAATTTTGCTCAAGCAGATACTATTAAAAATGTTACTTCTCAAATAGATACAAATAAATTCGTAATGAAAAAATCTCCAGTTGGTGCTGTTATAAGAAGTGCAATACTTCCAGGATTAGGACAATTTTATAATGAATCATACTGGAAAATTCCAATTATCTGGGGCGCTTTAGGTTATTTAAGTTACAACTGGATAAATCAGAATGATGAATTTAA
>JARYLX010000117.1 GCA_029907415.1 Melioribacter sp. | reverse complement strand
AGAGTTAGGGACTCAATTAGTTCGAATTCCAATTCATCCAGTTGCTTGGAGGGAACGAACACCTGAAAAATATCTAAAATTAATTGATCAAGCTGTTGAATGGTGTACTGATTTAGAAATGTATATTATTATTGATTGGCATACAATCGGTAATCTTGAAATGGAATTGTTTCAAGACCCAATGTATGAAACAACTAAAAAAGAAACATATGAATTTTGGAGAACTATTGCGCGTAGATATAGCGGTAGCAATACAATTGCTTTTTATGAATTATTTAATGAACCAACACTTTATTTTAACCAGTTAGGGGTTGCATCATGGAGTGATTGGAAAAAAACAAATGAAAATATTATTAAACTTATTAGAGCTTATGATAAAGAAACAATTCCACTTGTCGCAGGTTTTGATTGGGCATATGATTTAACTCCACTCCTAATTGAGCCAATTAATGCAGAAAATATTGCTTATGTAACTCATCCATATCCACACAAAAGAAATAAACCATGGGAACCAAAGTGGGAAGAAAATTTTGGTTTTGCTGCAAGTCATTATCCAATTATTGCTACTGAAATTGGTTTTACTTTAGGAGATGAATCAATTAATGCAAATGGCGAATATGGAAATGCAATTATAAATTATCTTGAATCAAAAGGAATTAGCTGGGTTGCCTGGGTTTTTGACCCCGAATGGTATCCAAGCATGATAAAATCCTGGGAATCATTTGAATTAACAGAATGTGGTGAGTTCTTTAAACAAGCTATGAAAAAGTGAAAGTTTATTTTGAATTCATTCCCCGTTCTCTTGAGAAAAGGTAAAGGGAGGTTCGAAAAGAGTAACAGATGAACAAATAAAATTAAGTAAAAACAGAAGAGAATAATTTTTGAACAATCGACCTTCTCTTAAAAAGAGAAGGGGTGCGTTCCCTCTCTTTCTAAGAGAGGGATAAAGGGAGAGTTCAATAAGAATAAAGTGTTAAAAAAAACAACAAATTTTGTATATGTATGATAATTTTTAAATAATTAATACAAACATTGTTCTTTCTCATAATTAGTTAATGTAAAATTATTATTTCTAAAAGAGGGATAAAAGAGAAAGTTAAAAAAATAAATTAAGTAAAAATATTTCGAAAATTTTGTAGTAGAAAGAATTATGAATGAATTTGAATGAAAGCAGAAATTTTTAATAAAGTTAGTAGAAGGTAAAAATAATCCATGTAATTATAATTTTCATTTACCAATAAAATTATGAATAAATTATTCAAAATAATTTTATTAATTTTTTTTACAACTATTACAACATTATATTCACAACAGTATAATGTTCTTCACTACGGTGCTATTGGGGATGGAAAAACCTTAAACACTTCTGCAATTCAGAGGGCAATTGACGACTGTGCTTCAAATGGCGGTGGTACAGTTTATATCCCTGCAGGAATATTTGTGAGTGGTGCTATTCAATTAAAATCAAATGTTACGCTTTATCTTGAAAATGGCGCGGTACTTTTAGGTTCCTCAAATCTAAGCGACTATTATATTGACAGCATAAGAGTTGGATTAATCTTTACAAAAAATTCTGATAATGTGGTAATTACAGGTGATGGCATAATTGACGGAAATGGTGACTTATTTAACTATACCAATCAAAGAAAAAAATTTCTTCCTCCTGAACTTCGATTGTTTACTCGTCAAAAAGAAAATTATTGTCCCGACGATGCAGAAATTCAAGATGGTCCAGTTGAACCTCATCCGCAGAGACCATATCAAATGATTATATTTTCTAATTGCAATAATGTCAAAGTTCATGGTGTTACAATAAAAAATTCACCATTCTGGACTTTACATCTTGCAGATTGCAATGGAGTGATAATTAACAATGTAAGAATTCATAATAATGTTTTAATTGCAAATAGTGATGGAATTGATTGCACTTCCTGTAGTAATGTTGTGATTTCTAATTGTGAAATAATTGGAGGAGACGATGCAATTGTTCTAAATAGTTACAGCACTCATTTTGAATTGCCCGGTTTTCAGAATTTAAAACGACCATCTGAAAATATTGTCGTAAGTAATTGTATTCTGATGTCACGTTCCAGCGGTATAAGAATTGGAGGTATAGACCACAATTACATGAAGAATTATTCTTTCAATAACATTGTAATCTACAATTCAAATCGTGGAATTGGTTTATTTACCGGAATTGAAGGATGGATTGAAAATGTTTCTTTCTCTGATATAATTATTGAAACTCGTTTGCATACAGGCGACTGGTGGGGCAAAGCAGAACCAATTCATATTCAATCAGTTCCCACAACAAAAGGAAGAAAATCTGGAATAATTAAAGATGTTCGTTTTCATAACATCAAAGCTAATAGTGAAAATGGAATAATTCTTTATGCTTATGAAAAAGGCAGCATATCAAACATTACATTTGATGGATTAGAATTATTTATTAAAAATGGTCCTCTGCAAAAAAGTTATGGCGGAAATATTGATTTGCGCCCAACTGCTTTCCAAGATTTGAATTTATTCTGTCATGACATACCTGGAATTTACTTGAAAAATGTAAAAGACATTTTTATTTCAAACTCCACACTCGAATTTGAAAATAATATGGAAGATTTTTTCAAATATGGAATCTGGGCAGAAGGATTTGAAAATATTACAATTAATGGATTAAAAGGAACCCCTCCACCTGCAACAAGAGACATAATGTTTTATCTTGAAAATGGAAAAGATTTTAAGATATTCAACAGTATTATAAAAGCAACATCTGAAAAATTTATAAGAAAGAAGAATGTAACTAAAATTGCATTGAAAAATATTTTCTTTGAATAACAAATTTATAATGCATTATTTTAATTGTTTATATGAATGACGAATAATTATGGAAATCTGGTATGATTACTATTAAACAAAAATGGGGGTTCGCACTTTTACTGTTCCTTGCACTTATTTATCTGGGAATTTTTTATCTTCAAAGGAGTAGAGTTCAAAATAATCCTGTTACCGAAATTTATTTTGCAGATAGAATTACAGCAGCTCACCGTGTTTTAATTGATGAATACAATAAATTAATGGAAGGAAAAGTTAGAGTAATTCCTATTGATTTTCCTCATTTTGATTTTAGCACAAATGAAAGAAAAGAAGTCTTAGCAAGGTCTTTAAGAGGGACAGGAGATGGAATTGATATATTTGCTGTTGATATAATCTGGGTTCAAAGATTTGCAAAATGGTGTGAACCTCTCGATAAATATTTTTCTGAGGACGAAAAAAATAAAATTTTGCCATTAGCTTTAGAATCCTGCTATTCAAATGGTGAACTCGTTTCCGTTCCGCTTAATCGTGTACAGGGTGTTCTATATTATCGAGAAGATTTACTTAATAAACTGAAAAATGGAAAAGAAATAATTAAGAAGATTCATAATAATATAACATGGCAGGATTTTATTAAAATAAAAGAAAAAATAAAAATTGATTATCCATTTTACATTTTTCCAGCCGCAGATTATGAAGGGTTTATATGTATTTTTATGGAATTATTGTTAAGTCAAAATCCTGATTATTTCCATCAATATGGATTTAACCTTGACAGACCTGAAGCACAAAAAGCTTTACAACTGCTTGTTGATTTTATTTATAAATATAAAATTACTCCGCGTGATGTAATTAAATTTACAGAAATACCAAGTTATGCTTATTTTATAAAAAATGATGGATTGTTCATTAGAGGATGGCCAAGCTACGATAAAGATTTTAAAGAGTCCCCAATCGATTCGTCAAAAGAAAAGTATTTGAGAAAAGCTCCTCTGCCATACTTTCAAAATGGGAAACCTACATCAATAATGGGTGGCTGGAATTTGATGGTATCAAAATTCTCTGATAAAAAAGAAGCAGCTGTTGACTTTGTAAAATTTTTATTGAGTGAAAAATCTCAGGAAATATTTTATCGTTTAAGCGGTCATTATCCAGTAATTAAAAAATTTTATTATGATTCTTCATTTGTCAAAAAATATCCTGAGTTTAGAGAAATTCGTAAGTTAATTAAGTCTGCAATACATAGACCGGCTCACGAGGAATATACTCGTTATTCAAAAATTATGTCTTACTATTTTGAACAGGCATTAACAAAAAAAATAAGTGTTGAAGAAGCTCTGATTAAAGCAACAAATTCAATTCAGTATGAAAAAAATATAATTAAAGAATATTAACCATTATGGTTCGACAAAAAGTAAAAAGTAAATTTTCAAAGTATAGATTTGAAATTAAACATGTAACTGCCTTCCTGTTTATTTTAATTGTGTTTCAAATTATAATGGCTCTTGTTCAAAAATCTTCTCTTAATGATTTTCTGGTAGAAACTCAAGCCTGGTATCAAAAATATTCTGCTGAAAGACTTGCAATTATAACATCAACAAGTATGGAACTGCTTTATGAAAATTTATTCATGGAAAAACCTCAAAGTGAATATGATGAACGGCGAATAACTTATTCTTTCAATGTAATTTTTAAGCAACAACTGATTCAAAAAAGTGTGGAAGATATAAGTTTAATTTTGATAAAGAATCATAGATTATATGTAATTGACAGTGGTCAAAAACTTTATAAATTTTTAACAAATACATTATTACCCTATGATAGTCAAAAAGATGCACACATTGAAGCTGTAAATTTATTTTTAACTGTTAAAGATAAAATGAAAGCTTCTGAAATAATTTACAGCACACTGGAGAATAATAAAACTTTCAATATACTTGTGCCGTTTGTCCCCGATGGAGAATATCTTGGCGTGATGTATATGAAAATTACACCTGATTTTTCTTTCCTCACAAAAGAAGTAAGAGCAAACTATGATAAAGTTGCTTTGATTTATACTTCGCTGATTTTTATAGGCTTAATAATAATTTTTGTAATATCATCACAGGCAGTAAAAGAACGGAACGAAGCTCTTCAAAAATTTTATGAAGAACATCAAGAAAATATTGAAAAACAAATTAGACTTGAAAAAGAATCTCTATTTACAAAAAGAATTTATCATACACATCACAAAGCAGAAAAAATAATTGGATTTATAAAAGAAGATGTTCGTAAAATGAATGCACCAGGCATTGAAGAACTTAAAAACAAAGTGATTACTTATTCAAATTTTATTTCAAGAATAATTTATGATATGAAATGGTATGACCAGGATATTAACACAATTATTAATCCAATGTTCAGAACAAATATTAATGAAGTAATTAAATTTATTGTGGAAAATGTATTTCTTAGAATATCAAGCAAAAATGAGATGTTTACTTTTAAGCTTGACCTGGACGATAAACTTCCGCTTGTAAGTGTAAATGAATTTGTAATCTGGGAAATTCTTGAACCTCTTATTCAAAACAGCATTGACCATGGAAATAAAAGATTAATTACTATAAAAATTTCTACAAAGTATGACGCAGGTGAAAATTTATCTTATATAATTATTGAAGACGATGGCGTGGGAATAAAAGAAGAACTTTTAGAATTTAGTGAGAATGGAATAAAAAGAATATTTTTAGAAAATGAATCTACAAAAAAAGTAGAAGGTGCTAACTCAGGATATGGTTGTTATATTGCATATCAAATGGCAGTAGAAAAATGCGGCTGGGATATCGATGCATTTAATCTCAAAGAAGGCGGATGCAGATTTATATTAACAATAAAAAATCATGGTGGGCATTATGAGTAAGAATGAACAAATTAATGTTTTGTTAGTAGAAGATGAAGATTTCGATGTTAAGAGAGTAAAGAATACTCTCAATTATTACAACTCGATGATAAAATTGCAGGATGTTGTTTCAAATGGACTTGCTGCTCTGCAGCTCATAAAAGAGAACCCTGATAAATATGATGTTATTATTATGGACTATCAAATTTCCGGGGGACTTAAAGGCGAAGAATTAATTTCTAAAATGAAAGATTGTGACCCCCTGGTTCAAATAATTGTAATTACTAAAATGACCATAAATATTACCAATTATAATTTTGCCAATAATCTGCTGCGAGCAGGAGCATTCTGGTATTGTACAAAATATCCAGGTAATATTGAAGAATATATTTATCAGCCTACAGATTTTATACTGAGCATTTTTAATGCTTACGAAAAGAAAAAATTAGAAAAGCAAAAAATGAAATCTGATAAACGATTAAAACAAAGCATAGAAAAAATGCTCGAGTCAAAAAAAATTATTGGCGAATCAAAACCGATGCTTCAGTTGAAAGAAAATATTGAAAAGTATGCAAAAAGTGATGTCAATATTTTAATTAATGGTCCTTCTGGAACAGGCAAAGAATTAGTTGCCTGGAATATTCATTTAAAAAGTAAAAGAAAATATGAAAACTTTATTCCAATTAATTGTGGTAGTATACCATCAGAATTAATCGAAAGCGAATTATTCGGATTCGAAAAGGGCGCGTTTACTGGTGCAAATGGAAGTAAAGCAGGACTTTTTGAAATTGCGAACAATGGAACAATTTTCCTCGACGAAGTAGCAGAACTGCCGCCTTCAGCGCAGGTAAAATTACTTAGAGTAATTCAAGATGGTGAAATTGAAAAAATTGGAAGAACAGAAAAAATTTCGGTTAATGTTAGAATTATTGCTGCTACAAATAAGAACCTGGCAAATGAGGTAAATAACAATCGTTTTAGAGAAGATTTGTATTATCGTTTGAATGTTGTTCCAATTGATATTGTCCCGCTTAAAGATAGAGGTGATGATATAATCTTGCTGTTCGATTATTTTCTGGATTATTTCAGTAATGATATGGAAATTCCTAAACCTACTTATGATGAAAAAGTAAAAGAAATTTTATTAAACTATAAATGGCCGGGCAATGTAAGAGAACTCAGAAATGTAGTTCAAAGATTAATGTTAAATTGTACAAACGGAGTTATTACTGCAAAAGATATTAGCAGTCCATTAATTCTTGGAAATCAAATTATTGCTAAAGAAGAAACAAATTTTGAAGATATTTACAATGGACAAGTATTGCCACTTAAAGAAGTTGAAAAACTCTTTCGTATAAAATATTTCAAGTATGTTAGAAGCATATCAAGTTCAGATTCTGCAGCTGCCGAACGTCTTGGACTGGCACCTTCAAATTTCTATAGAATGTGTAAAGAATTGGGTCTGAAATAATGCTGATGTTATTCAATTTTGATGAATCCTCGAAATTGTAAATGAGATTGAACTTATCAGTATTGCAAAATTATATTAAATAAAAAAGAGGTTGTATGAAAAAAATTTATTTACAGCTAATTGTGATTTTATTTTTAACAGAAGGGTGTGCATCAACACTTGTTAAAGATACAGTTGATTTTATTAAAGTAAGAGGAACTCAATTCGAATTAAATGGAAAACCGTATTACTTTGTTGGCACAAATTTCTGGTATGGATGTTATCTGGGTTCTCCTGGGATAACAGGCGATAGAGAAAGACTTAAAAGAGAACTTGATTTATTGAAAGAGTATGGAATTACAAATCTTAGAATATTAGCAGCATCAGAAAAATCATACATTAAAACATCTCTTAATCCTGCGGTTCAACCCGAACCAGGAGTTTTAGATGAAGATTTACTTGAAGGTTTGGATTACCTTTTATTTGAAATGAAAAAAAGAAATATGCATGCAGTTGTGTTTTTAAATAATTACTGGGAATGGTCGGGTGGTTTTGTTGTTTATAATAAATGGTATGGTTCAGGCAAAGAAGTAGACCCAAATCAACCTCCATATACATGGCCTGACTTTATGAATTACTCGGCAGAATTTTACAGGAATGAAAAAGCTAATCAGTATTTTAGAGAGTTCATTAAAAAGATAATTACAAGAAAAAATAAATTTACAAATCAATTTTACTTTGAAGACCCAACAATCATGGCATGGCAGTTAGCAAACGAACCCAGACCGGGCTGGGGAGATGCTGCAATTCCTTATCTCGATTATTTTTATAAATGGATAGATGAAACAGCAGCTTATATTCATTCACTCGACCCAAATCATCTTGTTACAACAGGAAATGAAGGTTTAAGAGGTAGTCTTGATTCAGAAGAAATTTATTTAAAAGCACACCAAAGCAAAAATATAGATTATATGACTTTTCATCTGTGGCCCAAAAACTGGGGATGGTTTGATGCAAAAAGAATTGAAGAAACACTTCCTTCTACAATTGAAAAAGCAGTTAACTATATCAATCAACATTTGATTTATGCAAGACAATTAAATAAGCCCATTACTCTGGAAGAATTTGGTTTGTCACGAGATTTTGAAATTTGTTCGCCTGGAACTCCAACAACTGCAAGAGATAAATATTACAAAATAATATTTGATATTGTATATGACAGTGCTTCTGCAGGGGCGCCAATTGCAGGAACAAATTTTTGGTCGTGGGGAGGAGTTGGCAGAGGTAAAAATAAAGATAATATCTGGCGTGTCGGAGATCCATTTGTAGGTGACCCTCCTCAAGAACCCCAAGGTTTTAATTCAATTTATGATACTGACTTGTCTACTCTTTCAATAATTAAGGAACATTCCGAAAAAATGAATTCTTTGATTCAAAAAGGATTTATTCAAAAAATTTTATCAGAAAAATAATCCCGGATTTTTTATATGAAATTAATATTACCTTTTTTCTTTTCAGTAGTAGTTTTATTTACTTCTTGTATACCTGAGTATAACAGCATTGAATTTCAAAAAAAATTAAATGTAAAACTAACAGATACACTTGCAAGTAAAGAAACTGTTCTGCTTTTTCATAATCTAAAAAAAATATCTAAAGAAAAAATAATGTTTGGCCATCACGATGATACTGCCTATGGAGTTGGCTGGTTTGGAAAAGATAGTTCCGATGTGAAAGCTATAGTAAATTCTTACCCTGGTTTGTACGGATGGGATTTTAGTTATTTCACAAATAATGACAATCATCCATTAAAAAATGTTATCCCTAGATTAGTAAGAGAAGCATACTACCGTAATGGG
>JARYLX010000116.1 GCA_029907415.1 Melioribacter sp. | reverse complement strand
GAAATACAAATAATAATATAAGTGTAAGTAATGATTAAACGGACATTATATTTTAGTAATCCAGCTTATCTTTCCAAAAAAAACGAACAAATGATAATTAAATCAATTGAGCCAGAGCATGAGAGCGAAAAAGTTAACAAACAAATTCAAAACAAAGAAGTTAATGATAGAGAGAGAAAAGAAGATTGGCTAGAAAAAAGAAAAAGTTTAGCAAAGGAAACTTTTAATTCCATTCCGATTGAAGATATAGGGATTATAGTACTAGATAATCATCAAATAACAATAACGCACGGGTTACTAGATTCTCTTTTAGAAAATAATTCAGCAATTATAACATGCAACAAAACACACATGCCAAGTGGTTTATTTATGCCATTGGCAACAAATGAAGAACAATCACAAAAATTCAGAACACAAATTGAAGCATCGGAACCATTAAAAAAACAGTTATGGGCACAAACTGTATCGGCTAAAATAAAAAATCAAGCATGTATATTGAAAGAAAGAAGGGTTAATATCAACAATATGATTACGTGGTCTAAAAAAGTACGTTCGGGCGACCCTGATAATTTAGAAGGCAGAGCAGCAGCATATTACTGGAAAAATTTTTTCCCTAAGATACCATATTTTATTAGAGATAGACAAGGTGAACCTCCTAATAATCTTTTGAACTATGGTTATGCAATTCTTCGAGCAATTATAGCAAGAGCCCTAGTAGGGTCAGGTTTATTACCCACATTAGGAATTCATCACTCAAATAAATATAATGCTTACTGCCTCGCCGACGATATTATGGAACCGTATAGGCCGTTTGTAGACAAAGTTGTATACACAATAGTAAGCAATGGAGAAGATTTTTATGAACTTAATACATCAATTAAAAAACAGCTTTTAGAGATTGCCACATTAGATGTTTTAATTGAAGGTAAAAGAAGTCCTTTAATGGTAGCATCTCAAAGAACAAGCGCATCATTAGCAAAATGCTTTGAAGGTGAAGCAAGAAAAATTATTTATCCTGAAGTACCTTCTTCTAAATAGGAATTAAAATGAAAGATAAAATTATACTAATAGAATCAGTTTATAATAAAATATAAAATAAACTTATGAGATTTAGTGAGTATAGAATAATGTGGATTTTAGTTTTTTTTGATTTGCCTACAGAAACCGCTAAAGATAGAAAAATTTATGCAAAATTCAGGAAGGAATTGATGAAGGATGGTTTTAGTATGTTTCAATTTTCAATTTATATTCGTCATTGTCCAAGTAGAGAAAATATGAATGTTCATGTTCAGAGGATTAAACGAATATTACCAGAAAAAGGTCATGTTGGAATATTAAAAATAACCGACAAACAATTCAGCATGATGGAAATATTTTACAGGAGACAGAGAGAAAGCGGTTTTGTAGAACCTCATCAATTAGAATTATTCTAATTATCCCTCTCTAATTTAAAGAGAGGGATAATTGTAAAATTAAAACCGAGCCGAAATTTTTTAATCCTAAAATTCAAGTAAGTTATTGAAGTATAATAACTTACTTTTAGCTATCTTGGTTCTAATATGTCAAAGAATAAATTTGTTCCAAAGGAATCCCTTTGGGAAAAGCAAATCACAACAAAGATAATAAATATTTGAATATTTTACAGCTTGGTTTTAATCCGCCAAAGGGCGGACAGGTATGTCAAAGAATAAATTTGTTCCAAAGGAATCCCTTTGGGAAAAGGAAATAATAACTTATACAATTTAGATTATCTCGAAGTCTTTGTCACTCAAGTTGTATCGTTTTTTGAAATATTCTTTTGTGAATTTGATTCCCATCTCTGAAAGTATTTTGTCTCTTTTTTCGCTTGCGTTGATTATGCTTTCTTTTTTGTTCAATTTGAATTTTATTTGTTCATCTTTTCCATAGTTAATTTGCATATAAAATTTTATCAATGTATTGAATGCTGCTTCAACTAATTTTTTATCACTCAATCCAAGATACTCAAGCATTTCTTTATGAATTTCTGCAGCTTTATAACTTCCGCTTCGTTCTACTTCAATGGTTAATGTTTCACCTAATACAGCTTTTGAAATTTCTTTGTTTTGTAATTCAATCATATTTTCAAAAATATCACCTGCTTGATATTTCATACTTTCTTTGAATTCTAAAATTGTTCCTTGTTTAATTAATGCAATATTATTTTCAATAGCTTCTTCGATTTTATCAAGTAAATCATTTTTTTCTTGTTCAGTCATTATGTCACTATAATAGCCAAGCAAAAATGGTGTCCCAAATTTTTCTGAATAATTATGCCACTTTTCGAAACTTGCACGTTTGAACATAACGGGCCAATAAACTTTACTGAGTAATCTTTCGCCGTATGGGTTATTATAATCGGGATTGTTTTGAACTAATATAAATTTATAATCTGGTAAATCTTCACCTTCTGCAAATTCATAGTAACCAAATTTTTTATTTCTGATTTTGAGTGTATTGTTCTTATCGAAAATAAACCATTCTTGTGGCTTCTCAATTAAATCAACGGGAACGAATTTATTATCTTTAATTTCCCAAATTATTTC
The DNA here is from genome assembly GCA_029907415.1 of Melioribacter sp. Taxonomy (GTDB): domain Bacteria; phylum Bacteroidota; class Ignavibacteria; order Ignavibacteriales; family Melioribacteraceae; genus Rosettibacter; species Rosettibacter primus. Next base: position 6,455 of record JARYLX010000116.1, on the reverse strand, counting down.
AATAACAGAAAATCCAAATAAAAGTGCATCAAGAATATCATCATAAATTTTATTCAAGTTCAATTTAGAGAGCCAATCAATTAATTCGTTTTTCAAGTTATTATCTTCGATATTTTCAATTTCCCATCCCATTTGCATTACTTGGCTTTTTCGTTGTCGAAAAGTTGCACTTAGATGTGGGTCGGTTAAAAGGTCACGATAGAAATCAAAATTATAGCCGTTTGATTTTAATAATTTATCTGGGTCGGGAAGATTATTATAAATCGAAGAAAATAAGTCAATTTTTTTTCTGGTTGCAAATTCGGTTGTTAAGTTGTTTTTTTTCATAGTTAGTAGTTAATAGTATGGTTTTTTTATATAACGATTAATTTCTTTCAAGTAAATGTATTCATTTGCAATTGGGTCATATTTTGCACCATAGTAGTAGCTATCTTTATGTTTAGCAAGTAATTCGCTATAAGTGTAAGTTTTTACTTTTTTATCGTAACGAATAAAATCAGCAATTGAGGGAAGTTTATCGTAACCTGTGTAATTGTCGATAACATAGTTGACTGCATCAATGATTCTTTGATCACAAAAGTTATTTGCTTTGAATCGCTCTTTAAGTAGCTCAAGCATTTGAGGTTCAAGTTTTGGAAAAGCAACTAATAATCTTGCAATTTGTTCAACTAAGACTTTTTCAGAAATTTTATTTTCGTACTGCAACGAATAAAGAGAAATTTCATCTGACGAGGTCTGGGTCGTTTGCGATTGATTTTGTAATTGCTTTAAGTTTATCCGTTGTAATATATTTTGCATAGATTCCATTTGAATTTTTCTCCTTAAAATTTCCGTTTTCGTCGAGTGAATTTTCAAGATTAATAAAATTTTTGAAATTCATAAGCTTAGCTGTTTTCATTATGTTCAATGTTTTCTTTTCACCAAATTTGTTAATTAACCTTTTTATGAAATCTCTTTCTGCTTCGGTCGGTAATCTTCCATAACTACGGATTAATATTTCATTAGTGATTAATTCTTCGGTTGGTTGACTCATAGAATCCGAATAAATTTTTTCTGGTAAAGAGAAAGAATTATCATAAGAATTTATTAAAGACAGATTTTTTGAAAGTGCGGGGGTTATTTCTTTTTCTTTCCCCTTAGATTTTTTTCTTTTATATTCTTTTTTCTTCTTTTCTTTTAGGCTGGAATCATTCTCGCAAAATTCTGGATTAATTACGGAATCATTCTCGGAATCATTCTTGGAATCATTCTCGGAATTATTCTTGGAATCATTCATAGAATTTTTATCCAAAGAAATTGGATCGGGAATAAGTGAAGGTTGAGGTTTTTCGACACGTTGCCACTTATTCCAATTAAGAAAAATGTAATAGGAGGAATTGTTAACTTGATAAAACTTTATTGAAATAACTTTGGAAATATTAGTAAGAGCGTTTTTAATTTTTTCAACAGGAATATCATCATAGGGAAAAATAATAGAGCGAAGGAATTCTGGTTTTGCACGACCTTTGCCGTAATCATCTGCATTTGAAAACAAACCGATAAGAACAAACCGCTCGAAAATGTCTAATTTAGAAACATCTTCGGAGATAAAAAAATTAGGGTCAATCATTCTTCTGCGAGCCATAATTACTTATGAACATATTTATAGTTATTGATGAAATCAATTAAATCATTGTAATGAATTTTAATTCTGTTATAACCTGGAAGTTTGACAACAGGAAGTTTTTTATGTTTGATAAAATATGCTAGACTGTTTCTGCTAAGGCCTGATAGTTTGGCAGCGTAAGAAATTGATAGCAATTCAGGAATTGGCGGTTTTGTTCTTTTGTTTTCAGTTGCTATTGGTTGAGTTATTTGAGTTTGCATTGTCAATTTCCCTTTGTAAGATGCTTATGATGTAATCTTTTAAGTATTTGTTTTTCTCAATTGCCAAAATTTTTAGGCGATTAAGAAGTGGAGCAGGGATTTTGATGTTGATATTCTTAGTTTGATAGGGGATAGGAATTTCTTTAAAATTTTTCATTTTTACCCTCCGGCTATTGACTTATTTCAATAAGTTTACTTATTTTAGTAATATCAAATATGATATACTGAAAAATAGCTTTTGCGAAATAAGTAAATACATTAATTATTGTCAAGAGATAACAAAAAATTTTTATCACAATAAAACAGGAGGAAACAAATGGGAATAGATTTAGATCAAAAAAGAATAGTTGGGGAAAGAATAAGAGAGTTTGCAAAAATTAAGTATGGAACTCTAAAAGCATTGGGAGAAGCATTAGGAATGATGCCACAAACTATTCAGCAATATGTAAATGGTAAAGCATATCCTGGAGCGGAGGTGTTAAGGAAATTAAGTGAGCTTGGAGCAGATATAACTTATATTCTTACAGGAGTAAGAGCAAAAGAAATTGCAAAGCAGGAAGCATTTGAAGAAATGCAATCACGTTCGGCCGGATTTGATTATCCGCTAGTATCAATGTTGAGTGCTGGTAGTATGATTGAATTTTTTAATGATGAAGTTACTGAAAAAGTTTCGTTCACTTATCCAAAGAAATATGGTTGTATGGCGCTGAAGGTTCGTGGTGAAAGTATGCATCCAACTATTGAAGATGGTGATATAGTATTGGTTGATAGTGGAGCGAAATTATATGAAGGTTGTATTGTTGCTGCAAGGTTGAAAAGTGGGGAACAGTTAATTAAAAGATATAGGGTTCTTCCACAAAACTTAATTCAATTGGATTCAGATAATTTTTTGTATGATCCAATTACTGTTAGTAAAGAAGAAATCGAGTTAATTATGCCGGTAGTGAAAATTCAGAGAAGTGTTTATGATCCGAAGAAAGCAAATCATTTTTAATTAGGAATTAGGAATTAGGAATTAGGAATAGAATTAGGAATTAAGAATTTAGAATTAGGAATTAGGAATTAAGAATTTAGAATTGGGAATTAGGAATTAAGAATTTAGAATTGGGAATTGGGAATTAGGAATTTGGAGAGAGGGTTGGAGGATATAGAATAAAGAATATAAATGTAGAATGTAGAATTTAGAATGGTGGATAGAGAGTTAAAAAAATCATTACTGAAGTTTTTTTAACTACTTGAAATAAAAATAAGCGGAGGGACTATGGCTTATTTGAAAAAAAGAGGCAATATTTTATGGATAAAATATTATGATGCAATTGAGGGTAAACACAAAGAGTTTTCTACAAAGATAAAAGCAACAAGAGATGGTTATATCGAAGCGAGAAAATTGTTGAAAGAATATGCTTCATCAAGTGAGTTGAGAGAAAAGTTTGAATCGGCAAATAATGATATTTTGTTCACTCAAGGTTTTGATGAGTTTATTGGTTCAAAAAGATTTAAGCCAAAAACAATAGAAATTTATAACCGGATTAAAACTATTGTTGTAGAATGTTCAGGTGATAAAAATATTGGTAGTTACAATAATGCAGATTATAGAAAGTTGCTGAATTATTTTTCTAAAAAAAATTATAGCAATAACACACAAGGGATATATACTTCTCATTTACATGCAATGTTTGATTTTTTTAAAGAGATGAATTATTGCAAAGAGAATCCAATTAAAGTATTGAAAAGAAAAGTTAAACCACCTGAAAGTATTGATGACAATGATTTAAGAATAATCCTTGAACATTTAAGACAGAAAAAAAATAAGGATCAATATCATCTGGTAATGTTTCTTTTGATTACAGGTTTTAGGATTTCAACTGCACTAGAACTTAGATGGGAAAATATTGATTGGGAGAATGGATTTATAATTGCACCAAATGTAAAAAGAGATAGAGAATTTTTCTTTCCTATTACTGATGATTTAAAGTATTTATTGAGAGAAATAGGAATTAAAAAGGTAGGGAAAATTTTTCGTTATAGTAAGAATGGATTGAAGTTTTTTTCACGATTGCAAAAGTCATTAATTAAACGTAAAGATGGAGTAAATTTATCAAAGGTTTATACTTTGCATCAATTACGAAAAACTTTTATAACAAAGTTATTAGAGAATGGAGTGCCGATTCATACGGTAAAAGCATTGGCAGATCATTCAAATATACAAACGACAATAAATTATTATGCAGCAATAAATATCAAAAAGATTAAAGATGAATTAAACTCACGCCGTATTTTCGGGGACAATTTCGGGGACAATCGGAGATTACATGAATAAGGCAGAAAAAAGAAAGCCTTGTAACTTATTTAATTACAAGGCTTTATGGAGTGGGCGCTGAAGGATTCGAACCTACGACCCCCTGCTTGTAAGGCAGGTGCTCTGAACCAGCTGAGCTAAGCGCCCTTAAATATATCAATAAAAAATTATAGCTTTATTATCTTTTAAGATGAACCAGTAATTATAAAGAACTTTAAAATTTGCGCACCAATTATAGAATATTTAATTCAAAGTTTCAATTAGTTCATAAAAATTTTTTTGAGCGGGCGACGGGACTCGAACCCGCGACATTTAGCTTGGGAAGCTACTACTCTACCAACTGAGTTACGCCCGCTTCTATTACAAAAATAGAAATGACATAAATCTAATTCAAGACTTTTACTTAATTTTCTTCCTATAATTTTTATTAATTACGAACATGACTTCTTATAATAAGAATACCTTCGAACTCATACTTTTATTTTTATTAACCACTATTTCATTTTTCGTGTGGGATTCAATCTTATTTTTTCCAATTAAACTTTTTGTTCTCCTTTTACATGAAATTAGTCATGGTATAATTGCAATTATTACTGGAGGAAAAATACTTGCTCTTGAAATTAATTTTAATCTTGGAGGCAAATGTATAACTGAAGATGGGAATCAATTCTTAATTGCATTTGCTGGATACCCTGGCAGTTTCTTTTTTGGAGCCGCATTATTTTTTTCAACTTATAAACCTAAATTGAAAATTTTTATTTTATCCATTATAGCCGTTATTGTTTTTTTATTCGCAATAAATACAATGAATGATAATTTACTCAGTTTTATATCAATTATAATTGCTTTCTCTATTTTTGCCATTAATAAATTTGCACCTGTACATATTGCAAATTTTATTTTTAGAGTTATAGGTTTAATCAGCTGTGTTTATGTTATATATGATATTAAAGAAGATGTTTTTAACAATAACAATTATTTAAGCGATGCTTCTTTGATTGCAGAAATCACCGGGCTATCTTCTACTTTCTGGGGATTACTGTGGATTTTTATTTCTTTAATCGGGATTATACTCTTAGTAACTTTTTCTGTAAGAAATCACAAACTTTATTAATTATCTTTAACAAATGATAAAATTATTAAACCAACAATAAAGAAAAAACAAATCGATAGTATTGCATATTTTTGAGTTCCTGTTAGATAACTAACTAATCCAAAAATTAATGGTCCAACAATTGCGGAGCTTTTCCCAAAAAATGAATAAAAACCAAAGAACTCAGTTTTTCTATCAAAAGGAGTTAATTTTGACATCATACTTCTACTTGTGGATTGTGTTGCCCCCATGACACTACCCGCAAGTAATCCAATCAAATAAAAACTTGAATGTACAACAGTATCAGAGTCTAAAGAAAAGTTTTTAGAAATCAAAATGACTAAGAAACTTTCTTTTTCACTTGTTTGGAATGCTAATAAAATTGTAAACAACCAGATAATAAGTGAGATAATTAATGATTTTTTTGCCCCATAAGAATCTGCGATAACACCAAAAATTAACGAGCCCAATATTGCTGTCGTTTGAACAATAATGAAAAAGACAATAAGTTCTTGAAAAGAAAATTTTAATGTCGAACTTGCATAATTTCCTGAAAAATAAATTACTGTATTTACTCCTTCAATAAAAAAGAAAAATGACAATAAAAACAATGCAAGATTTTTATAATTCTTAAGATTGGTAATAGTATTTACTACTCTACTAAATCCTATCTTAAAAAATGAATTTTCTTTTACAACTTTTTTTCTCGAATCCTTTATAAAAAGGAATAAAGGAATTGCAAAGATTAAAAATATTAATGCAGAAAGAGGAAATATTTCTCTAATCATTTGCTTTTGAATAAATGGATAAATAATTGCAAGAGTTGTAAATGAACCAAGATAACCCATTGCAAATCCATAACCGCTAACTCTACCATAATTTTTTGGCTTTGTAATTTCAGGTAAGAATGAATCATAAAATACCAATCCTGCTTCAAACCCAATATTAGCTAGAATGAACAAAATTAACCCAGATAAAACATTCCCCTCATTAACAAAATAAAGAAATGATGTTGAAACAATACAAATAAGAGTGAAGAAAAGTAAAAATCTTTTTTTACCAGCTGAATAATCTGCAATAGCACCAAGCACAGGTGAAATTATTGCTGTAATAAGCATCGATATACTTGTTCCTAAACTCCAATAAAAATCACCAATTGGTTTTCCTTCCGCAACTGTCTGCTTAAAATAAACTGCA
>JARYLX010000115.1 GCA_029907415.1 Melioribacter sp. | reverse complement strand
GGCTATTCTTGATAATGTTGTTGGTTATGGAAATTCTGTTGTTCAGGTTAATGCAGATTTGAATTTTGACCAGGTAGAAAAAACAATGGAACAATATGACCCTGAATCGCAAGTTGCAGTAAGTGAACAAACAATTAAATCAAATAATCAGGGAGTTAGTTCTAAAGATTCTACTGCACAGAACAATGAAAATACTTTGACCAATTATGAAATCAGCAAAACAATTCAAAAGGTAATTGAAGGAAGCGGTAACATTTAGAGATTAAGTGTAGCTGCAGTTATTAATGATATTCCGAAGGAAGTAAAAAATGGAGACAAAACAGAAATTGTATATGAGCCTCGACCACCAGAACAACTTAAAAAATTAGAAGACCTTGTTAAAAATGCTGTAGGTATTGACCCTAACAGAAATGACCAGTTTTCGCTTGTCAGTATACCTTTTGAAGTAAGGACAAATGAAGAAGGTTTTGAAGAAAAAAACACAGTAATACCAAATGCAGATGAACTGACAAATGTAATCTTTATGCTTATTGCTATTGTTGCTTCGATATTTGTTCTAAAGAGCTTAATGAAAAAATTAAAAACAGAAAAAATTGTAATAGGTACAATAAATCCAGGCGATTTAGCTGTTGTCCCAACAACTTCTGCTTTGCAGCAAAAATCAGAATCGAACTTAATGAATCAATTAGCTGCATCTAAAAAACGGCCACTTATTCCTATTGGTGATTTAGAAGATGAAATTTCTGATGAAGCTTTATTAAAGAAAAATCAACAGGAAAAAATTATTAACTATGTTACAAAAAATCCTGCAGAAGCAGCAAAACTAATAAACGCATGGATGCATGAATATGAAATCTAATGCAAATGTACAAACACCACAGAAACAAGATCAGCTTTCAGAAATAACAGGAATGCAAAAAGCTGCAATGCTGATGGTTGCTTTGAATGTAGAAGCAGCATCAGCAGTTCTGAAACATCTTGATCCTGCTGATATTGAAGTTCTTTCTGCAGAAATCACAAAAGTGAAAAATATTCCTTCAAAAGTTGCTGATAGTGTGATTGAAGAATTCTATAATATGGTTACTGCTCGTGAATATGTTCTCGAAGGCGGAATTGATTATGCAGAAGCTGTTCTAGAAAAAACTTTTGGTAAACCTAAAGCACAGGAAATTATTGAAAAAGTAAAAAGACTTACAACACTTAAAGGCTTTGATGTTCTTAAAAGAGCTGAACCTGCACAATTAATTAATTTCTTGAATAAAGAACATCCTCAAACAATGGCATTAATTCTTTCACAGTTAAGTCCTGACCAAACAGCAGCTGCATTGAAGGAACTTCCAGAAGATTTAAGAATTGATGTGGCATTCAGAATTGCAACTTTAGGCAAAATAGCTCCCCAAACATTAAAACAAATTGAACATGTAGTTGATGAAATTGCAGGTTTGTCGATGAGCCAGTCAGTTGGAAAACTTGGGGGTCCAAAAACATTGGCAGGAATTTTAAATAGATTAAATGTATCCCTTACAAAAGAAATTCTTAATCGAATAGAAGATAAAGATCCCGAAGTTGCTTATGAAGTAAAAAGACTGATGTTCATATTTGACGAAATTATCAACATTGCTGATAGAGATATTCAAAAAATATTGCGCGAAGTTGATAGAAAAGATTTGGCTTTAGCTCTTAAAATTGCAGATGATAGACTTAAAGAAAAAATATTCAAGAATATGTCTGAACGTGCTGCTGATTTATTAAAAGAAGAATTACAATACATGGGAATGGTAAAATTAAAAGAAGTTGAAGCAGCTCAGGCAAGAATTATTGATGTAATAAAAGCACTTGAAGAAGCTGGTGAAATTTCTCTTAACATTAGAGGAGGTCCAGAAGAAGTTTATGTCTAATGTTCTGAAAGTTACTGCAGGAAAAGCTAAACCCATTGTAAAAGTTCTTTCTGGTGAAGAGTCAATTCAGGAAGAAAGGGAAGCTGAATCAATACAAAAGAGAATTGAAGATGCGTATAAGAAAGGTTTTAATGATGGTCAGCAAAAATTAAGAAGAGATTTAGAAAAAGAATTTTCTGAAAAACTTTATAAAAAATACGAAGAGGTTTTTAACATACTTTCTGCATACGACCAGAGAATGGAAGAATTTGAAACTGCTTTTGAAAGCCTTGTAATTAATACTGCGTATGAAATTTCTAAAAAAATACTTCAACGTGAAATTGAAATTGCGACTTTAATAAACGAAAATCTCAAAGCAGCAATTTCAAAAATTATAGGAGCAAATGAAGTAAAAATTAGATTAAATCCTGATGACCTCGATAAGTTGAATGAATACAGCAAAAATCTTTTGAATAACAGTTCTTTCAATAAAATAAAATTTGAACCCGATAATAGAATTGAAAAAGGAGGTTGTCTTGTAGAAACAGAAATTGGAAATGTTGATGCAAGAATTTCAAGTCAACTTGATGAATTAAGAAAAAAATTAGAAGAAAGTATTCCTAAGAAAGAAAAATGAATATTGTAAGTGACATACTCGAACGATATCAGAAAGTGATTTCAAAATCTGATACATTAAAAGTAAATGGAAAAGTAGTTGATGTTGTTGGATTAATTATTGTATCAGTAGGACCAAATGTTGTAATGGGAGAAGTATGCACAATTGTAGACCAAAATGGAAATGAAATCTGTAAATCAGAAGTAGTTGGTTTTAAGAACGGTAAAGTCTTATCTATTGCTCTTGGCGAAGTTCATAATATTTCTCCTGCATGCGAAATTAAAGCAACAGGAAAAGGATTTACAGTAGGAGTAGGAAAAGAATTACTTGGAAGAGTTATTGATGGACTTGGAAATCCAATCGATGGCAAGGGAGAAATTTTTTATACATCATACAGAGAAGCACATCGTGAACCACCTAATCCACTTGAAAGAAAAAGAATTACTACACCAATTCAAACAGGAATTCGTGCAATTGATGGATTATTAACAATTGGTAAAGGTCAGAGAATTGGAATTTTTGCTGGAAGTGGGGTTGGTAAAAGTGTAACTCTTGGTATGATTGCAAGAAATACAAGTGCAGATGTAAATGTTATTACTCTTATTGGAGAGAGAGGAAGAGAAGTCCGCGAATTCATAGAAAAAGATCTTGGTGAAGAAGGATTAAAACGTTCAGTAGTTGTTGTAGCAACAAGTGATAAATCCCCATTAATTAGAATGAAAGGTGCTTATGTTGGAACAACTATAGCTGAATATTTTAGAGATTTGGGTTTAGATGTAATGCTCATGATGGATTCTGTAACTCGTTTTGCTATGGCTCAAAGAGAAATTGGATTAACTATAGGAGAACCGCCTACGACAAAAGGTTATACACCTTCTGTTTTTGCTATACTTCCAAAACTTCTCGAACGTGCAGGAAATTCTGAACGCGGTTCAATAACTGGAATTTATACAGTTCTTGTAGACGGGGATGATATGGTCGAACCGATTGCAGATGCAGTTCGTTCGATTCTTGATGGACATATTGTTCTTTCAAGAAAACTTGCAAATAAAGGCCATTATCCTGCTATTGATACTCTTCAAAGTGTAAGCAGAGTTATGCCTGATATTATTGACCAGGAACATTATAAAAAAATTATGGCATTTAATGAATTGCTTGCAACTTATCGAGAAGCAGAAGATTTAATTAACATTGGTGCTTATGTAAAAGGAAGCAATCCGCAAATTGACAGAGCTATAAGCAAAATTAATCAATTAAGAACATTTCTGAAGCAGGATATTTTTGAAAAAGCAAATTATCCTGATACTATAGATAAATTATATCACATAATGGATAACTGATGTCGAAGTTTGTTTATAAGTATGAATCAATTTTAAGAATTAAAGAAGTACTTGAAAAAAAAATATTAAAAGAAATTTCAGAAATAGAAAAAGAAATTGAAAAACTCGAAGATGAAAAAAAGAAATTAATAACAAAGAGAAAGATACTTGGAGATAAAATTAGCAGCGGAAAGATAAAAGCAATTGATTATAAAAGCGCAAAATCACTTTGCAGGACATTAGAAAAAGAAATTTCGAATTTGGGAAGAAAAATAGAAGATTGGAATATCAAGAAGTCACAAAAATTAAATGAATTACTTGAACGTAAGAAAGAAAAAAAAATACTCGAAGCATTAAAAGAAAAACAATATGAAGATTTTTTATTTGAATCAAATAGAGAAGAACTAAAACAACTGAATGAAATTGCTATAAATAATTTTAACAGGAAAGAATCGTGAAAGAAAAAATTATTTATGGATTTGCATTTACAGCTGCATTTATTATCGTGACATTATTAATGATTTATGCAGCATCAAATTACAGAAATGTATTTACATTTGATTTTACTCCAGTAAGTAATATTCAAGCAACTAAATCAGATGTACCACCAGTTAACTTAAGTAAAAATATTTCAAAGTTGAGAAAAGAACTCATTGACTCTCTTCAAGCTTATAAAGAAAAATCAGCTTATGACGTTTTATCAATGAATGTAAAAGATTCTGTATTGATTGATAGCTTGCGCATTTTGCTGGAAGAATTAAAAAGATTGAAAGCAGAAAAAGAAGCTAAACAGGTAGTTCCGGTCAATGTTCAACCTGATAAAAATAAAGAAGCAATAAAAAAAGATAGTGCTTACAAGGTCTGGATTAAAAATACAGTAAAACTTTATGAAGCAATGGATTCGAAAAAAGCTGCTAAAATTATTCAGAGTTATTCCGATAATATAGCAAGAGATATAATCTTTTCGATGAAGAAGAAAAAAGCAGCAGAAATAATTGCAGAACTTAAACCAGAAGTGGCAAATAGAATAATTAGTGTGCAATGATGAACTTTAATCCATTATTTTTTGATAAAACATTTTTAATTGAGAATAAGAACTTTTTAAGTTCATCGGGTAATTCTAACAAAAATTATTTATTCTCAGATATCATTAAGATTTGTGAAGAAGAACTTGACTCCAACCAGTCGAATATAAATTCTACAGAAAAAGAGATACTTCTTGATATAAATGATTTGAAGAATTTAACTATCACCAAATCAAATAAAGAAACCGTTGAAGGTATTCAGCAGGCAATAGAATTATTAGAAAATATTGCTCTTATATCAAACTCCAGTTCAGTTAATGTTAATTCAGCTCATATTACTTCAAAAATTTTTATTCTTGATAACGAAAACTTAGAACTGTTTTTTAATAAGATTAATGAGTCGCTCAAACAAAAAGATTTTTCTAAAACCAATGACTCCCAGGATTCAAATATTGTATATCTCAACGAAAAAGAAATAAAGAACAAACAAACTAATTCTTTTGGTTCAAGTGAATATGATTTTATTGGCTTTAATCCTGAAGCAATAATTAAATCAATTGATAATAAAGATATTTTTAATGTTACTCTTAAAACAAATGGAGAAAAATTAACATTAACAATTTCAAGCACCGACCCTTCGAACGAGAACAAGAATAAATTCAATAAAAAGCTTCTGGGAAATAAATCGCAAAATGATTTCATTGCTTCGAATAAATATCAGAACTATGATGTAGTCCTTAATAATTTTTATGAATTAGATAAAACAAAAGTAAATGAGTATGCAGAGCAAAATACGACTATAGAAAATCAATTAGATACTAATTCTGAAGTAAAGTATTATAAATTGGAGGTAATTCATACATCATTTGAAAATAATAATTTTATTTATGCGCCAAGCAAAGATGTTAAAGCATACACTTTTAATGAAAATTTATCCTTAGAAAAAAATAGTGATACACAAACAAAAGTTTTTATTTCAAATGATGAAGTTGATTCATCAAAAATTGCAGGTGTTATTAATCCTGTTGAAAGATCTGAAGCCAATGAAAAGTCAAATCAAGTTCAATTTAATAAAACATATGACGAAAGTAATAATGTTATCAATTTAGAAAAGTATGATTCTGCAAATGGATTAAATCAAATTAAAGAGAATAAAAATATTGTTGATGAATATTCTTATGCTCAACAAAAAGATATAAAAAAAGAGTTCGAGCAATCTTCTAATAATTCCATTCATCTTTTCAATAAAGTCAATCCATTAAAAGAAAGTAGTTTTATTCCTTCCACAAGTTCTGAAATAGATTTTCGTTTATTAACTGGAGGGAAATTTTCCAAAGTAAGAGTTATTAAAGATGCGGCTGAGCAGGATATAAAGAAGTTTAATCCAGAAGTCATCGATAATAAATCGGCAGATGTTAATAAAAAAGATTTTACTCAGGTTAAAAATGAATTTGCTGCAAATGAATTCGAAAGTAAAATAAATGAATTAAATGTAGAAAGCATAAAAATTGAAGTAAAAAATGCTGGTCAAAAAGGAGATATTAAAACATCAGGAAATTTCAAGAGTCAATCTTATTCAAATGAAGTTTATAATAATCAAAATGCAAGTTCTGAGAGTTCTGAACAGATAAAAGAAACACAGCCAGAAAAATTAATTGAAAGTTTTTCGAAAGTAAGTTTAAAGTCATTCATAAATGAAAATAAAAAGAATCAAACATCAGATGTTTCTGATAAAACAAAATCAATTAATACAAGTAAATTAGATGAAAATAATAAAGTCGATGTAAATACAAATCAAATTAATTTGACTCATAAACCCGGATTAAATGAAAATGTTGATTCTCAATCTTTAAGAATAAATGAAATTAAAGTAAACCAAACTTACAGCTCAAACGAAACTAATTTTTCTAAAGGCAGTAAAGATGAAAAAGGAACAAAGAAAACATTACAGCAGGCAGAATCAATAGCTGAAGATTTTGAAAAAAATATAAGTAAATCTGAACAAATGGTTACAAAAGAACTATCTAAAAATATACAGGCAAGTACTCATGAAAATTCAAGTTCCAAAATTGAATTGACTGATAATCAGATAAATACATTAAAGAGCAAAATTCAGAATGAATTTGGGAATTTAAAAGAAACAATAAAAGTAATTAATGCCAATCAAATTGGGGAAGAACTTTCAAAATATATCAACAGCGGAAACAAACAAAGCATTACGTTTCAATTAAGTCCAGAAAATCTTGGTAAACTTACTCTTTCGATTGACTTTATAGAAAATCAACTGCGTGCAAATATTGAAGTTGAGAATGAACAGGTTAAGCTATTAATACAGAATAATATTGAGCAATTAAAAAATTCATTGCAGTCATCAGGAATTCAACTAAATGATGTCAATGTAAGCTTAGGAAATTATGAACAAAAATCTTTAAGAAATTCTAATATCAAGAAAAAATCTTACTCAAAATCTTACAGTAAAGAAATTAAAGTAGAAAATCCAAAAGCTCCATCAACAAAGAAATTGATGGGCTATAACACATATGATTATTTAATATGAGAGGCAAAAAATGGTAAGCGGGGTTAATAACAATTCGAACACTACGACAGTATCTTCGAACAAAAGTGTGTTGGGGAAAGATGATTTTTTAAAGCTGATGATTGCTCAATTAAAAAATCAAGACCCTTTAAATCCGATGGATGGAACTGAATATGCTGCTCAATTAGCACAGTTCAGTTCACTCGAGCAAATAACAAATTTAAATTCCTATCTAAAGCAAAGTATAGATGCAAATTATATGCTTACTCAATCAATTAACAATACTATGCTTGCAAATTTGATTGGTAAGGAAGTAAAAGTAAATTCGAAAGAAATTCAAGTGAATGGACAAGAAAATATTAGCATTGGATATGATTTGCCTGAAGGTGTTAAATCAGTAAAAGTAAATATTTACAATCAATATGGAACTTTAATTAAATCAATTGAAGCTTCTAATAGAAAAGGCAGCAATAAACTTTTGTGGGATTTAACCGATAATAATGGTGAAAAAGTAATTAATGGGGATTATAAGTTCGAAGTGATAGCAAGTGATTATAAAGATAATGGTGTAAATGTTACATCGTATGTTCTTGGATTAATTGATGGAATAAAGTATACAGAAAATGGAACACTTCTAATTATTAATGGTGCTCAATATTCAGCTGGAGATATACTTGAAATAATCAATAAAAAGGGAGGTGATAATTAATGCCGGAAATTAATGGAATATCTGTTCCATTTATTCCGATTACAGGCAGCAGCGATTCGGTAAGGAATCACCGTGACCCGGTTAAAGCATCTTTTGATTCGATATTTAAGGAAGAGCTTGAGAAAATTAAATTTTCGAATCATGCTATGAAAAGATTGGAATCCAGAAAAATTCAATTAAGTGAAGAAGAAATTGCAAAGATTCAAGATGCTGTAGAAAAAGCAGAAGCAAAAGGTTCGCGTGATTCTTTAATATTAATGAATAACACTGCATTTATTGTCAATATTCCGAATCGTACTGTTGTAACTGCAATCGAGGTCGAAAACTCGAACGAAAGTGTTTTTACAAATATTGATAGTGTAGTATTTGCATTTTAATTAACTAAAGTAATAAACAATGGAGCGGGACCTTCCGAGGACGCTCCAGATTCGGTGGACTGACTGAAGCCGAATCAAAAAATCTAAAGGAGGTTAAATATGGCACTTCTAAACTCACTCTTTGCCGGAGTGTCCGGTCTTCGTAACCATCAATCTATGATGGATGTTATTGGTAACAATATTTCTAATGTTAACACAATTGGTTACAAAGGTTCACGAGTTACTTTTAGTGATACTTTCAATCAGTTTGTTAAAGCTGGTACTAATCCAACAGCATCAACTGGTGGAACAAATTCATTTCAAATTGGATTAGGTACCAAGATTAATTCAATTGACCGCAACTGGAACCAGGGAACTTTTGAAAGAACTGGTATAACTACAGATTTAGCATTGCAGGGACCAGGATTGTTCATATTAAAGAGCAATGGTCAGCAGCTATATTCCCGTGCCGGTGCATTTATTTTTGATGCAGACGGCAAACTTGTTAACCCTCAAAACGGCGCAGTTGTTCAAGGTAAAATTGCAAATGGCTTGGGTGAAATTCCTCCAGGAACAACTTTGCAGGATATTGTAATTGATAAAAACATGAGATTACCTGCAGTAAAAACTACGAATGTTTCATGGGGTGGTAACTTGCAAAGCAGTTCACCTACAATTAGAACTGATGTTGTAGATTTAGTTGGTAACTTAAGTAATACTGCACCTATAAATTCAAGATACCCTGATGATGGTTATACTTATAACCTAAAAATGTTTGGAAACTTAAGCAGTTCAGATAC
>JARYLX010000114.1 GCA_029907415.1 Melioribacter sp. | reverse complement strand
TTGTAAGTGATGGTGTTTTTAGCACAGGTGGAGAAATAGTTGATTTACCAACACTTGTTAATCTTGCTAAAAAATATAATGCTCGTGTTTTAATTGACGACGCACATGCAGTTGGTGTGATAGGAAAAGGTGGCCGTGGAACTGCAAGTGAATTCAATCTGGAAAAAGAAGTTGATTTAACAATGGGAACATTCAGCAAAACATTTGCATCTCTTAGCGGATTTGTAGCAGGACCTGAAAGAGTAATTAATTACTTGAAACATCATTCATCTGCATTGATATTCAGTGCTTCTCCTACTCCAGCAGCTGTTGCTGCAGCTCTTGCAGCTCTCGATATTCTTGAACAAGAGCCATGGCGCGTTCAAAAATTAATTAATAATGCAAATAAAGTTCGTCAAGGATTAAAAGAAGCTGGATTTAATATTGTAGATGGAAGAACTGCTATAGTTCCTGTAATCGTGGGAGATGACGAATTAGCATTTAAAATGTGGAGAAAACTTTTTGACGCAGGCGTTTTTGTTAATGTATTTATTTCACCCGGAGTCCCACCAGGAAGACAGATGATGCGAACAAGCTATATGTCAACTCATGAAGATGAGCACCTGGAATTTATTATTGATACTTTCAAAAAAGTTGGCAAAGAATTAGGATTAATTTAATAGAAATTATCTCGTTTATTAAAGAGCCAATCAAATTTTGATATGGCTCTTTTTTAAATATTGGAGGTCTTATGTCAACAATAACAATAAAAAAAGTTGACTCAACAAAAGATTTGATGACATTTATTAAATTTCCCTGGAAAATTTATAAGAACGACCCTTATTGGGTGCCACCTTTAATTTATGACAAGAAAAAAATTCTTGACAGGGAAAAAAATCCATTTTTCGAACATGCGGATATGGAATTATTCCTTGCAGAAAAAAACGGTGAACTTGCAGGAAGAATTGCAGCAATCAAAAATGACCTCCACAATCAATACCACAATGATAAAGTTGGCTTCTTTGGATTTTTTGAATGTATTAATAATCAAGAAGTAGCAAACAAACTTTTTGATGCAGCAAAAGAATGGTTGAAATCAAAAGGCTTGAATGCAATGCGCGGTCCAGCTAATCCATCTTCTAATGATGAGTATGGAATGCTCTTAGAAGGTTTTGATGATGAACCAAGATTACTTATGCCATACAATCCAAAATATTATCTCGAACTTTGTGAAAATTATGGTTTTAAAAAAGCAAAGGACCTTTATGCTTATAAATTAGAAAACAAGAAAGTTATTTCATCAGATAAATTAAGAAGAGTTGCAGAGATAGCCCAGAAGCGTTCTAAAATAAAAATTACTGAACTCAATATGAAAGATTTTAAAAATGAATTAGAAAAAGTAAAATATGTTTATAATAAAGCATGGGCTCCAAATTGGGGATTCGTTCCAATGACTGATAAAGAAATTGATGCTATGGCTAAAGACTTAAAACCGCTTGTAGAGCCATCACTTGTATTATTTGGAGAAATTGATAATCAACTTGTTGGCTTTGCTCTTGTAATGCTTGATTTTAATCAAATTTTTAAAACTATGAATGGAAGACTCCTACCATTTAATTTCATTAAACTTTTTACACAAAGAAAAAAAATTACTTGGGCAAGAATTCTTACTTTAGGCATTATCCCTGAATATCAGAAGCGTGGTCTTGATGCAGTATTTTACTGGGAAATTGTAAATCGTGCTGCAAAACTTGGAATTTATTTAGGCGAAGCAAGCTGGATTTTAGAAGATAATGACATGATGAACCGCGCAGCTGAAGTAATGAATAGTGAGCTTTATAAAAAATACAGGATTTATGAAATCTCAATTTAATATTTTTTGAACTTGAATTCTTTTGAATTGATTATCAAGATATCTTAAATACCTAATAAATATTTTAAATAAAATTAATTTTACTTTAGTGCTTCTTCATATTTTGCAATGTGTGGTGCATCAATTTTTTTAAGTGTTTCAAAAATTGATTTATCAGGATAATTTTTTAATACTTCCACTAATTCGCCAGCTTTAGCATCAAAAAAAACTTTGAGAAGAACACTGCGTGTGTCAATTTGGTCTCTCACTTTTTCAAGGTTCTTAATTAACTTAACAATATTTTTCATTGCTGTTTCAGGGTCGCTTTCTAAAAGGTCTAAACCATTGTAGTGATAATCAAAATAATCCATTCTAAATTGTTGATACTTTGCATTTACAAGATTTTCTGCAAGCCCACGCCTATTATACAAGGTCCCTTTTGCCTGCCAGCCTTCACCAAATTGACTATTTGCACCTCTTATTGTTATTTCTAATGCTTTTGAAAAAAATTCAGAACCGCCTAATTTGTAATATGAATCCATATCAAAACCAATAATTATATAAGCATAATAATCAAGCAAACTAACAAGCGGGTCAAAATCTGTTTGATTGAAGTACATTGCTTGATTTTTCTCATACTTAAAATTCCATGCATTATCAAGAATATTAAGCATAAGAGAATTTCTTTCAGTTCCTTCAATTGGTCTTTGACTTGTAACAACTAATTGCGCCATATAAGTTGTTTCATCGCTTGCACTGATAAAGAAAATATTAAAACTACATTTAATTCTATCCCCTTCCCAATTCCCTTTAGTAAATTTTGTGTTGTTCAAATAATTCTGAATTTGATTCTTAAAATTTTCTAATCTTTCCTTAGCTGCAACAGGAAGTTGTTCAAAATTAACTGTTACAGTTGCATCGAGTTCCTGAGATTTTATAGTTGAACCAATTAACAAAATAATCAACAATAGCTTTTTCATAACTATCTCTAATTTCTTTTTATTCAAAATATAGAATTGAAAATAATTTTACAATCTATTAACTTGACTTTCAGTATGAAGGGGGTTTTGAAAATCTTTTGTTTTCTTCTAATTTTTTCCAATTTGTGTGATGCACAACTAAAACCAGGTGCACGCCAGGCTGCTTTGTCTTTTTCAGATTTATCAACATCGGATATTTTTTCTTTGTATTACAATCCATCAACTCTAAGCTATTTTTCAAATAGCTCAGTCGGAATTTCTTACTCACCTTCTCCTTTTGGTCTGAAAGAATTATCTACTGCTTATTTATCTTATGTTCAACCTGTAAAATTTGGAGTGATATCTGCTGGTTTTATGATTTATGGTTTTGAGCTTTATAAAGAAACTCAATTTGCTTTTAGCTTCAGCAAATTACTATCAAATAACTTTTCATTTGGAATTACTTCTATCTTAAAAAACATCTCAATCAAAAATTATGGTAGTAAAAATTTTTTATTATTCAATCTCGGTTGCAAATCGATATTGACACAAAATCTAAACTTTGGTTTTGCACTTGAAAACTTCACAAGAACTTCTGTAAATAATGAAAGCAATCAATTCCCTGTAATATTAAGTCTTGGAATGAACTATCACCCATTTGACTGGATAAATTTTTTTACAGCTCTATCTAAAGAAATTAATTATAATGTATCATTAAAAACAGGTGTTGAATATAAAATTCTTGACTATTTATCATTAAGAATCGGGACAGCAAATCAACCTGAAGAATTCTCAGGGGGATTTGGATTTTTTTATAACTTAATCTCACTGGAGTATGCTGTTATATCTCATCAAGATTTGGGCTTAACTCATCAATTTGGATTAGTAATTCAAATAAAATGAAAAATACTACGGGACTAATTTTAATATTTCTTTCATCATTAATTTTGGCGCAGGTAGATTCATCAGAAATTAATGATGACTTTCAATCTATACTTGAAGATGCTTCTATCGACAAAGAAGATTTTCAAATTTATGATTTAATTGAAGAACTAATTATTTATCCAATTGATATTAATTCTGCTACTATTGAACAATTGTTACAAATTCCTTATCTCAATTTTTTAACAGCCAATGCTATTATCAGATATCGAGATTTGCACGGCAAATTCAATTCTATAAATGAATTAGAAAATATTGATGAACTTAACGATGAGTTAATTAATAAAATCACCCCATTTATTCAAATCAATAAATCAGAGGATATTTTATTGACATCAATGAAAAGAATTTTTAATAAAATAAAAATTTCAAATCGATTTAGAACCATTCAAGATATACAAACAAGAAAAGGATTTAGGGAAAATAAATTTACTGGTTCAAAGCAAAAAATTTATAATCGATTTCTTATAAATTCAGAAAATAATTTTCGTGCTGGGCTTACAATTGAAAAAGATGCAGGTGAAAGTTCTTTCTCAGATTTTTTTTCTTCCCATATTCAAATAAATAATTATTCAATTTTTTCGAACATCACTTTTGGAGATTATATTGTTGAATTTGGCCAAGGTTTAGCATTATGGGGGCCATATTCATTTTCAAAAGGAATTGATGCAGTAAATTTTGTCAATAAAAATGGAAGAACTATAACTCCTTACATCAGCACAGACGAAAATAAATTTTTTCGTGGTTTTGCTATGAATGTTAATACCAATCACTTGATTTTATCACCATTCATTTCATCGAATAAAATTGATGCATCAATCGATAGTATTACACATAAAGTAAATTCATTTGATTATGATGGATATCATAGGACAAAAACAGAAATTGATAAAAAAGACAAAATCAATGAAAATCTTTATGGCATGGCTATTCATTTTGATATAAATGAAAATAACAGAATTGGTTTACTTTATTATCATTCAAAATTTAGTAACGAACTAAAATATGATTCTGAAAAATTTTACAGCTCATTTGATTGTTACTCATTAAGTTATTCATCATTAATAAAAAAATTAAATATTAACGGTGAATTTGCTTATAACAAAAATTCTATTGCTTCAATAAATACAATCAATTTAGAAGCAGAAAAAAACTTATCACTTATTTTTTCGCATAGATATTATCCTGCAAATTTTATAAGTCTTCATGGAAATTCATTTGGTGAAAATCCTTCTGTTCAAAATGAAATTGGTTTTTATACAGGAATTTTATTCAGAACTAAATTTGGCACTTTTCATTTTTATTACGACCAATTCCATAAACCTAAAGCAAGTAATACTTTATCATTCTCTTCCAATGGTTATGAATTTTTAATTTATTACTATTATAAAATTTTTCAACGAACAGAATTGAGAATAAAATATAAGTATCAAAACAAAGAGATTGAAAGTAATCTAAATGAAGTAAAATCTTTAATAAATAGTATAACTAATAACCTCCGCTTAGAAATTTTATTTAATTCATCACAAAAATTAAAATTGAAAACCAGGCTTGAATTAATTTCTCTTTCTCAATTAGAAAAAGAAAATGGATATTTAATTTCCGAAGACATTAATTATTCATTGCATAAGAATTTATATTTTTATGGTAGAATAATTTTCTTCAGAACAAATTCATACAACTCAAGACTTTATGCTTATGAAAACGACTTACCAGGGATTATGTCAGTTCCAGTTTTATATGGAGAAGGAATGCGATGGTTTATTCTAATAAAATATAAAACTAAATTTGGAATAGACTTTTCATTCAAATATTCTGAATTATACAAACCAGATGAAAGAACCTTAGGCAGCAGTTATAATCAAATTGATGGCAATTTAGACAATAGAATAAGTTTCCAAATTGATTGGAGATTATAAAATTCTACAAAAATTATATTGTATAAATCAATTTTATATTTCGAACTTAATTCCCTGAGCAAGAGGTAATTTAGTTCCGAAATTTATTGTATTAGTTTGACGACGCATATAAAATTTCCATGCATCTGAACCAGACTCTCTTCCGCCGCCTGTTTGTTTTTCACCACCGAATGCACCCCCAATTTCGGCTCCGGAAGTTCCAATATTTACATTTGCTATTCCACAATCACTCCCCCAAGCTGACAGAAATTCTTCAGCTTCTCTTAGGTCATTTGTAAAAATTGCTGAAGATAATCCTTGAACAACATCATTTTGAATATCAATTGCATTTTGAACATCACCAGAATATTTAATCAAATAAAGAATTGGAGCAAAAGTTTCTTCTTGAACAATATTATAACTATTTTCTGCTTCAACAATTGCAGGAACAACATAACATCCTGATTCATATCCTTCACCGGATAAAACTTCGCCACCATATAAAATTTTTCCACCTTCTTTTTGAACAAGGTTCAATGCATTCTTAAAATCTTCCACAGCAATTTTGTCAATTAATGGGCCAACATGATTTTTTTCATCAAGTGGATTTCCAATCCTTAGACTCTGGTAGGCTTTTATTAAAGCTTCTTTAACTTTATCATAAACATCTTCATGAACAATTAGTCTTCGAGTTGTTGTGCATCTTTGACCTGCAGTTCCTACAGCTCCAAAAACAACTGCAGGAATTGCAAGCTTTAAATCTGCATTTGGAGTTATTATAATGGCGTTGTTCCCTCCTAACTCTAATATTGCTTTCCCAAAACGTTTTGAAATTATAGCCGCAGCATGTTGTCCAACTTGAATTGAGCCTGTCAATGAAATCAGTGGAATTCTTCTGTCGTTCAATAGTTTTTCTCCAATAGTAGAACCTTTCCCAATTATTAAAGAGAACAAACCTTCTGGTAAATTATTATCCCTAATTACTTCTGCTAAAATGTTTTGAACAGCGATAGCAGATAATGGTGTTTTAGAAGAAGGTTTCCACACATTCACATCACCACATACTGTTGCAATCATAGCATTCCATGACCAGACAGCTACTGGAAAATTGAAGGCAGTAATTATTCCAATAACACCCAGTGGATGATATTGTTCATACATTCTATGTTTTTCTCTTTCTGAAGTCATTGTAAAACCATATAACTGGCGCGATAAGCCTGCCGCAAAATCACAAATATCAATCATCTCCTGAACTTCACCTAATCCTTCTTGCAAAGATTTTCCCATTTCGTATGATACTAATCTCCCAAGTTGTTCTTTGTAAGTTCTTAGTTTTAATCCAATTTGTCGAACTATTTCACCTCTTTTTGGGGCCGGGATAGTTCTCCAGTATTTAAATGCTTCAACAGATTTTTCAACTACAAGGTCATATTCATTTTCATTTGCTTGATAAACTTTTGCTATTAACTTCCCATCAACAGGAGAAATTACTTCAATCATACCGCTGCTTTTTGTTTCAAGCCAGATTGTCCCGGTGGAAGCACCAAAATTTTCTTCTTTAATACCCAATAATTTTAAAAAATCCATTTTACACTCTTAATGAATTTATAAATTTTACTTGTTATTCAATCAATCGACTTTATTGAGCTTATTGTAGATTCCATATATTCATGTTCCTCGTTGTAATTTCTCTTTAGAATAGTAAAATCGAATGTAACTATAAAATTTTTGCTTTTTAGTATAATCTTGTTATTAATAAAATTTCCAATTTCATATTTGAATTTAGTAAAATGAATATTAGAATGAACAAATTCATCAACAATTAAATTGTAGTGATAGTATTTGTTGTTTACAAAATTTTTATAATAATTTAATTTATCATTTAATGATAATGAACTATCAGGAGAATCAACATATCCAACATTAAGTAAACTTTTTGTCGAATCATTAAAGAAAAGATAAACTGGAATGTAAAAAAAATTTTTTTCTGAAGATTCAGTATTTTTTGAAAAGCTTTCTACTTTTCTTGAAAATTCAGGCTGTTTAATTTGCCAGTTGATTGGAGGATTAAATTTAATCTTCAGTCTTTCATCTGTAATTTCAGCAGCAACTTTAGATTTATCGAATTTCAAATTACGATAGTCGAGTATATCGTTATTTTTTTTACTGCATCCAGTTAGAATAAATGAAAAAGCAATAACAACTAAAGTGGTATAAACAAAATTAATTTGCATTCATATCCAATTTTTATTCTAAATTAAATTAAGCAAAAATTATTCATAAACAAATCTCACCATTTCAATAAACATAAATAGCACATGAAATCCATAATTGATTTGTTAATATTGATTATGATTCATAATTTAACGATGAATTTTAGCAATTACTATGAAATACATTAATTTTCAAAAACTAACCGGAAGAAAAAACTTAAAAAGCTACTTAAGCTCCCGCTTAGAACAAGTTTATTAAGTTATCCCCTCTCATTGTACACTTACCAAAATTAAAACCCAAAAATATTTGAGAGGTTACTATGTCAGAAAATATTTTTACTAATACTAAATTAGTAAATAACATTAACAAAGTTACTCCACAGAATGCACTTGATGTTCTTCGCAAAGTAATGTTAATTGATGGTTTTGAAATTGTTTTGGATTTAGAAAAAAGTCATGGTTTAACAATTATTGATGCTAAAACTAATGATGAGTATTTAGATTTTTATTCATTTTTTGCATCTGCACCGCTTGGGATGAATCATCCAAAATTAAATACAAAAGAGTTCAAGGAAGAATTAACATTAGCTGCAATGAATAAACCTTCCAATTCAGATATCTACACAGTTGAGATGGCAAAATTTGTTGATACTTTATGCAGACTTGCAAAGCCGGAATATTTCAAGCATTTATTTTTTGTTGAGGGAGGAACACTTGCAGTTGAAAATGGACTTAAAGCGGCATTCGATTGGAAAGTTAAGAAAAATTTCATGAAAGGATATAAAGAAGAAAAAGGTCAGCAGGTTATACACTTTCGTCAAGCATTTCATGGCAGGTCAGGCTACACATTATCATTAACAAATACAGACCCAATTAAAACTGCACATTACCCTAAATTTAATTGGCCCAGAATTACCAACCCAAAAATAATTTTCCCTGTTGAAGAAAATTTAAATAAAATTATTCAGCTGGAAAATCAAGCAATCAATGAAATTTATTCAGCAATTAAAAATAATAAAGATGATATTGCTGCAATTATAATTGAGCCAATTCAAGGTGAAGGTGGCGACAATTTTTTCAGAAAAGAATTTTTCTTAAAGCTTAGAGAAATTGCCGATGAACATGATATTATGCTTATGTTTGATGAAGTTCAAACCGGTATCGGTTTAACCGGTAAAATGTGGGCTCACGAATACTTTGTTCAACCTGATATTATGTCATTCGGGAAAAAAGTTCAGGTGTGTGGAATAATGGTAAGCAATAAAATTGATGAAGTTGAAGATAATGTTTTAAGAGTATCTGGAAGAATTAATTCAACTTGGGGTGGTAATTTGACTGATATGGTTAGAGCAAGAAAATATCTAGAAGTTATTGTTGAAGATAATTTAATTGAAAATGCAAG